>DAOVBJ010000147.1 GCA_030670615.1 Candidatus Bathyarchaeota archaeon
GACGTTAATAAAGGTACAAAGCTAGTGAAAGAGCTTTTTATTTTATCACGTCTATTCTTCATTCAGCCCTTGTCATCCCAAACCGACTTTTATCGCGTGGGACATCGACTTATCCAAATGAGTGTTTCATTGATCATTAGAATGTAAGTTGGCGTATCATCTTTTCTAGCTCAGGAATCTACTAGCTCAAGACAATGGAGACAGAAGAGAGAAGCACCTCTCTCCTTCCCATGTTCCATCGAAGTTGATTTGAAGACTTCTGAAAGGGGCGATGCCTTCATGAGAGCAGTCAACTCCAAAACATGTTCCACAGCTGAAGCTCGATCATAAATTCATTAATCTATTTTTCGTCAAATATGGAAAATAACGAGATCCGTGTCATAGGAGGTGAGTCAAGGCCTTATTCGAATATTTTCTTCTCACGAAATAACCTCCTAAAATAAGGGTGGAGACAAATACCGCTATCAAAAATGCAGGCTGTTCCCAGATATTGAATATTTTGCCTGAATCATAAAGTTCCAAAGAGTCCTCTAAGGAGATGTAGAGGGGTTTGGAGGTTACATACTCCTTCTGCGTTAGTCCCAAATCAACCCAATCATTATGAATTACATCAAACATCACGATGACATTACTCCTCCATACAACGGCAGAAGTTATTACCTTTAAAGGGTTTGACTCCTCCCAGCCAAGCGTCATGTCGAAGGGAAGCCAGCTCCAGGGGGGAATGTAGATGAGAGCCCACGCGTGGTAGCTTAGATTCCTCAACACGGATGTCACATGACCATCCCAATACGTCGACGACTTCGGAGCACCTATATTTCTCACTAAGCCAATCTGTAGATATGCTGGAATCTTCAGAATTCTGCAGAGGGTTATCAATAGATTTGCTTGGTCGTCACAATCACCTTTCCGGCTTGTGTATGTTTCAAGGGGGTATAGTGGAACATCATGGCTCACGGGCTCCACGTTTTTCCCGATCCAATCCGCGATACCTGTAACAATCATTAAAACATTGGAAGAATTCTCCGTTGAAAGCTGAATCTCCTCCGCAAGAGACCTCAAAGCCTCGTCGTCAACCTGCCAAGAGCCTTCAGCCTCATAGTATTCGTCGAGCACACGTGGAATCGAACTTACGTCTAACGATTCTTTAACGGTGATATCTGGAATTAACCTCTCCTCCCTTACGATGTGGAGTGAAAAAGAGAGCGTTACGTTTTCGCCTGGAGACAAGGGAGGTATGTCCGGGAGCAGAATCTGGTTTTGGTCAAAGTCCCATGTTAGAGTGGAGGAGTGACTGACCGAGCCTAGATACGTTGTCTGCCAACTTGAATTAGGGAACTGATGGATGGATCGAAGATCTTCCCTCAGTGGTAACTTATCGTTTCCCTTATTGATGTAGAGGATCTCCGAAGTGTAAAGGTAGGCCGTTTCGCGTTTAGTGGTCGCAAAAGAAGCTGGGGAGGGGGCGTGAGCAATCAGAAGGATGAGTGAAATCAGAAGCAGAAAGGGTTTCCTCACTTATTAGCCACCCCTAAGTCTATCCAGTATTTGAAGGCAGTATATGATTCGCTATATGTGTTTTGATAGTGGTGCGTTTTTAAGGAGGTCGTTTAGAAGGAGGACTCTGGAAGATGAATCGTAACCATTCTTTTCCATGGAATTAACTAGGGCCTTTGCAGTCTCTATGTTTGTTATCACGGGTATGAGAAGTTCGACAGCCATCCGCCGTAGCGTGTATCCTTCAGCAGAGCCTGCCTTATCTCCGAAGGTGGGGCTGTGAATTATCAAGCCAATCCGCCGGTTATGCAGGTAATCGATGACGCTATCACCTGCATCTCCATCACTCAACTTCTTCAAGACCTTGACTTCGGAGATGCCCGCTCCCTCAAGTACCTTAGCGGTTTCCTCTGTTGCAACCAATTCGAAGTCCATCTTTCTTAACTTTGAGGCGATCTCAACCGCGTGTTGTAGATCCTCTTCACGCACAGAAATTAAGACAGGCTTCTCTGGCTTGGGAATGATAAGGTTTGACGCCCGTAACGCCTTAAGGTAGGCGCTTGCGAAGTCATAGTCGATGCAGGCAACTTCCCCCGTTGAAGTCATCTCAACACCTAAGACTGGGTCAGCCCCCTTCAGCCTCATGAAAGAGAAGGTAGGCGCTTTAACGGCGACGTGCATCATCTGAGGCTTCTTCAAACAGTTTAATCCTCTAAGGGTCTTACCAAGCATCACTTTGGCTCCAATCCAGATCATGGGGATGCCCATGGCTTTACTCGTGTAGGGGATGCTCCTGCTCGCTCGTAGGTTACATTCAATGATGTAAACGCTCTCATTCTTAACGATGAATTGAATGTTGAAGGGCCCCTTGATGTTTAGAGCCCGGGCGATTCGCCGCGTATAATCTTGGATCGTTGAGATGACTCTTTTACTCAAGGTTTGAGGGGGAATAACCATGGAAGCGTCGCCGCTGTGGGTTCCTGCGAACTCAATGTGTTCGATGACGGAGCCAATCAACGTGTCCCGTCCATCGCTTACTGCGTCGACTTCAACTTCCTTGGCTTTTGAAAAGAATTTACTCACGACGATGGGGTGTTCACGAGAAACCTCTGTCGCCAATTTGACGTAGTCAACGAGTTCACCTTCATCGTAGGCCACTCTCATGGCTGCTCCTGAAAGGACATAGGAGGGGCGGATCAGGACGGGATAACCCTTGTCCTCTCCAAATGCTTTCAGTGCTTGAATGGTGGTTAAACTACTCCAGTAGGGCTGAGGTATCCCCAGATGGTCTAGGAGAGCACTGAATTTGGAGCGGTCTTCAGCTCGATCGATGCTGCTGGCAGAGGTTCCTATAAGTCGAACGCCCTGTTTTGCTAAGGGTAATGCGAGGTTATTTGGAGTTTGGCCTCCTACACTCACGACGACCCCAAGGGGGTCTTCGCGGTCGAGGATGTCTAAGACTCGCTCTAGCGTTAGCTCCTCAAAATATAATTTGTCAGACATGTCATAATCGGTTGAAACGGTTTCAGGATTGTTGTTTACGACGATGACTTCATCCACACCCTCCTCTTTCATCGCCCACGCGGTGTTCATGGTACAATAGTCGAATTCCACACTGCTGCCAATGCGGATGCACCCCGCTCCGAGGACGACGATCTTTTCCTTTCCCTTCTTGAAGTCGACGTCATCCTCTTCGTCACCGTAGGTCAAGTAGCAGTAATTCGTCTGGGCCGGCCACTCTGCCGCCATGGTGTCAACGATCTTGAAGCTTGGGACAATCCCCCCTCGTTTCCGAAGCGCTCGAATCGTTAACTCGTCAGTATTCAAGTACTTCGCAATCTGCTTATCAGAGAACCCAAGCGTCTTTGCCGCGCGTATTTGGGTGAAGAGGACTTCCTCATTAGCATCTAAGGAGAGTTTTTGAAGCGTCCTCTCCATTTCAACAATTCTACGTATTTTATAAAGGAACCATCCATCGATTCCCGAGAGTTGATTGATCTCTTCGATACTCATCCCGAATTTGATTGCCTTTGCAACCTTGAACAGTCTCTCGTCTGTGGGGTGTTGGAGGGCTTCTCTCAATTCTTCGAGGGATTCACTTTCGTCGTCTCCCTCGTTTCCTA
>DAOVBJ010000218.1 GCA_030670615.1 Candidatus Bathyarchaeota archaeon
CCATCATCAAACCGCTTTGCAGTGTACCGGAGCTTAATATATCGCGGATATTCCCTCCTCGGCCTAGGAGTCTCATGGGCCTTCGCGTAAGAGATGGCCTCTTCCACCATCTGCGGATCCATACCTACATCTTCAGGTTTCCTTTTTTCCCAATCATCCCAACGTCCCGGATAATACTCTTCCATCCCTTATTCACTCAATACTATTCATATCTTGATACAATATTTATCTTTGGACTTAGCTGATAAAAAGAACTTACAACAAGCTCAGTGTACATCTTCAGATTACTACGCTATTTATGCATGCGCGTATTTAGAAAGTTCTCGATCTAATGCTTCTGTAGCGTTAGCTAGAGCTAGCTAGCGAGCCAGCGAATAATCCCAACCCCATGACACTATTATTCACCCGCTAAACCTATCGTTTTTCCATACGTCTGCTGTGTCGCTGTACCCCCGTTGCTCCCAATATCCCAACCGCCTAGTCTTCATAAATCTAATCCGAGTAAGCCACATGGCGCTCTTGTATGCATATTTTTCTGGAATAACCAGCCGCAAGGGGCCACCAAGAGAATTTTCCAAGGCCTCTCCATTAAGCTGATACGCCAAAACCACGTCATCGTCTAACAAGTCCTCTAAGGAGAGAGATGTCGAGTAACCATCAGCGCACTCGAAGAACACAGATACAACGCCCGCTCTGGGTTTCACCATCGACACCAAGGTCTTGAAGAGCACGCCCTCCCACCTACGATCCAAAACGCTCCACCCCTCAACACAGTGAAAATCATTCACCGAAACCACACGCGGAAGCTCCAATAACTTCTTCCAATCCAAGCGAAGGGACATCTCCACCTCCCCATCAACGACCAACCGCCATTCCGTCAAGTCAAGTTTGGGAATATCCTTAACGATAGCAGGGTGGTCAATACCCCACCTCAAAACCTTATCTATCGCCTTCTGACCAGGAGGCAGTTGTCGAGCGTCTTTTTCCTTTTTAATCCCTCGGTCAAACATGCGCTGAACCTCAACGTATTGTGAATGCCTATAACTTACCCTTTAACGTTACCTAATGCCGTGGCATCCGCTTCTTTTTCATCGAGACTACGCTTACTTCTTGAAAAGAGGTTACCTCAATCGCTTCAAAATATCAGTTGACAACATGCGTTTTCTCCATCAACATCTAAGTTTGTTATGGACTGCCTCAACATTCCTTGGTGGTTGAGGCTGAAGGCGACTGAATCGGTGTCTTATATGGGGACTGCATCCCTTTTCTCTTTGCTACTACGTAAAAGAGTTGTTTCAGCCAAGTAGATCTTGGGTTCTCTTCAAAGGTTTTCCTAATCCTTTTCTTCTACACGCACCAAGCCTATCCTGAGCTTTTCCCCCGCAAGGTTAAATATCTCTTCGAATGCGTTTGCTGGCGGCTCAGTCGGATGCAAAGCTGTAGACAAGGTTTCTGCCATTATGTAGTGCCCATAGGCCTCGAAGACCGGGGCTAGTTTCGGTCCCACGTCGTAGTAGGTTTCAATTTCATCAGCGATCCTGAAACCAGCGTTCTTCCGTTGATTTTGAATTCGGCGGACGACGTCTCTTGCTAAACCTTCCCGTTCCAGCTCCTCATTTAACACGATGTTGACGCCAACCATAAGTCCCTGATCCTCGGCCACAACCCAACCCTCCTTCGCTTCAGAGCCCACCTCCACCTCCTCCGGGAGTAGGGTTACTACCCGGTCCTCCACCTCTAGATCCACTCCGAAGCCCTCCCTAAACGATGAGGCTACGGTCTTAGCATCCATACTTGCCAACGCAGCTTGAAGTTTAGGAAAAAGTGAACCGTACTTCTTACCAAGCGTCTTCGGTAGCAAACGCACGGTATACGTTACAAGTTCATCTTCTTGATTGGTCAGGGTAACCTTTTTTACATTCAATTCTGCCTCAACCAGTCCCTTTAATCGCTGAAGCCGCTTCACCAATGCTGTCTCCCCCACGATCTTGGCCTCAGCTAAGGGCTGACGAAGCTTTATCCTCGACTTATTCCGGGCGGAGCGTCCCAAGCCGCTGGCTGCGATCACGGCGTCCATTTCGCTCATCAAGGCTTCATCGATCAGGGAAGCATCTGCCACCGGCCAATCGTTGTGGTGGACACTCTCATGAGCGCCAGGATTCACACGGCATACCAGATTTTGATAGAATTCCTCCGTGATGAAGGGTAAGAAAGGCGCTAAAAGCTTGATGAGGGTGATGAAACAAGTGTATAGGGTGGTGTAGGCGGCTTTTTTGTCTTCGTCGGACTCGCTCTTCCAAAATCTCCGTCGGGACCGACGAATGTACCAGGTTGAAAGTTGATCGACAAATCTTTGCAGAACCAGAGTTGCGTTGTAGGCGTCGTAGATGTCCAACAGGTTCGTTACGTCTTGAATGAGGACGTGAAGTTTGGACAGCATCCAACGATCCAGTGGGGAACGAGAGTCCGTTGTGTCCTCAGGTGTCCACTCGTCGAGGTTGGCGTAGGTCACGAGGAAGCTAT
>DAOVBJ010000005.1 GCA_030670615.1 Candidatus Bathyarchaeota archaeon
TCCTGCGGATATGTGTCGTAAGTTGAAGGCTTTCGATATCGCGCGGGCAATGGACGATTTTCCCGTGCCATGTAAGCCACTTATCGTTATGACGAGGTTCATTCCTACGCACTACCATTGATTTGTATGGATCATATGTCAATAGTTTTTGAAATGGTCACGGCCACGTCTACCCAATCATTAAATGATGGGGCATCTCAACCGTTCACCTCCTGTAGGCAACGATCAAATTTGAAGGTTTCGCCAAAAAACTGTGGGATGTGACGTCTTTGCGACGGGTGAGGGGGAACGACGTGCGATTCATTCCTTCCCAATGAGGCGTCGAACGAAGGGATACATTTCAGCGAGTTGTTCCCCTGCGATGGTCTCATAGAGTTGATAGAGGATGCCTACGGTGAGTAGAATGCCCATGCCTGATCCGAACACGCCAAAGAAGTCTGATATGGAGGCGATGGCGCCCACGGTGATTGCGCCTAGTACGGTGACGGCGGGTATATACCGCTCCAGCACGCTTTGAATCGGCTTGACTGACCGTCTGAAACCTGGAATCTGCATGCCCGAGTTCACGATTTGTTGGGCGACGTCTTTGGGCCCAAGCCCACCAATGCCGACCCAGACGACGGCGAAGATAACGCAGAGACCGATCATGAGTCCCGCGTAGATGAGGCCTCGCAACGGGTCGGCAAGAAACTGGGAAAAGTTCCGGGGGCCTGTCACGTATTTGACTAATCCCCCTGTCGCCACATTTGTCGTGGGATCATAGGTGGCTAACAGATTGAGTAAAAAGTGAGAGTTATCCGAATTAAATCGCGACCAGATGATTTGACCGACGAAGGAGATATCCATGAGGAGGGCAGACACGAGGATTACAGGGATATTGGACACGTACAGGAATTTCACTGGGTACCGGCCTCGGAACCCTCGATAGCGTGCGTAAGAAACGGGTAAGTCAACCTTGAGAACCTGAAAGTAGATGACCACGAGGAAGAGGATGGCCGTCGATAGTAGCCCCAGCATCGTCGGCGCGTCAAGTCGAGCGCGGTAGAGG
This sequence comes from Candidatus Bathyarchaeota archaeon, assembly GCA_030670615.1. Lineage (GTDB taxonomy): Archaea > Thermoproteota > Bathyarchaeia > RBG-16-48-13 > DAOVBJ01. Next base: position 1,049 of record DAOVBJ010000005.1, read on the forward strand.
AAGGCGTTTAAAGGGTTTTCGCCGTTCAATAGGGATTGGATGTAGGCGATTAGGGCGCCGGTGCTTTTGCCCGCTTCTTCCTCGGCGGGAAACGGCAGAGGGGATAGGGTGTTCCACAGTATTTTTTGGGCGACGCCCGCTGCAATGAAGAGGCTGATGCCGCTTCCGAAGCCCCATCCCTTCTGTAGAAGCTCGTCGAGGAGCATCAGGACGATGCCTGCAAAGAAGAGTTGTATGAAGATGAGTAGGCTCGTGTCGAGGGAGAGGTCTGTGCCGTAGGCGCCTGAAAGCAGATACGCGATTGCGATGAAGGACGTCATGAGGAGGGAAAAGAATTTGGTCACCCCTGACATCAACGATCGATCCTCGGGGTTGGATCGGTCCACTTCGATGAGGCCTGAGCCTGCGAGGAGTTGAATGATCATGCCGGCGGTGACGATGGGTTGAATGCCCAGCTCCATCAGGGAGCCCCGGTTGGACGCGAAGATCACTCGCAGATAGTAGAAGGGGTCACTGACGCCCATGGGAACTGCGCCGTAGAGGGGGATTTCCGTCATAATGAGATAGACGACGAGGACTAAGCCCGTCCAGATGAGTCGTTCATTGAAGCTGACTCGTCTGCTCGGGGCTTTCACCTCAGGCATTACGAGGCTTATCGGTTGGAAGAAATTCAAGAATCGCCCGGGCACTGAGTGGTCTCCCCCTTTTTATCTAGCTAGCTGTTTTTACCCATGGATTCGAGGTTTCCTCGCGGTCGTGGTTGTGAAGGTGATGCTGCATCGCTAATACCTTTGATGGATACGTGTTTATCGTGTAAAGTTTTGGAGATATAATGTTTTCTCAGGTTAAATCATTTTTGCGAGGAGGTCATTGATTTTTTCGCCCCGGTACCCCAGTTCACCTTTGGGATAGGGCTTCTTAATCGAGCCGTGAAACCCGCCTTTGGGCGGGTGTAAGCGAAAGACAGGTTTGAGGTCGGGAAGACGCCATAGGTTAGCCTTCAGTTCGTGGAGGGCAGTGCCTAATTGCTCAATGGACTCGTGGCCAAGTCGTTCCTCAACCGCCTCATCACTTACCCTCCGGTTTCCCTTGAGATAACCTCGTTGTTGAATCAGTTGGGAGATGATTTTAGGGGATGCCTCACCCCAAGTCGCATAATCCTTTATCTTTCGAATCATGCCGAGGTTTGAGGGGCTTTCCCTCATCAAGGTCACGCTGAATTTGCGGGTTAAGTGCATGAGGGCAAAGGTGCGTTCAAGTTCTCTTGAAATGCCGACGCTGCCCCGGAGGCGGAGAATCGCTAAGCATTTTTCCGTAGTCATTCCCGTCACCCCGTCCAATCAGTTGGAGAAACCATGCGATAGGTGTTCTTCAAGGCATCGTAGGTCGCGTAGGCGAAGGAGGGAACTGTTCGAGTCGATCCAAAAGATCGTGACCAACAATCCTTGATGCCGACAAAGGTAATTATTTTTTTAGCGACGTCGCCTGCGACGACACCTAAGCCTCTTGGGGCAGGGAACAACTGGATTCTCACGCTTCCGCATCGCCCAGAGACTTGGAAGGGGAGGGTGTGGGGGTCACCGCATTCGCATTCCCAGCTACCGCATCCCCGTTTGACAGGAACAACATTAACTTTTGCGTCTAAGACCGCCTTTTGAATTGCTGCTCGGACCTGCTTGTCTTTTCCGACGCCTAAACCGATGAAGCCTTCGTAGTTTCCGACCACGACGAGGGCCTTGAACCTCGATTTCTCTCCCGCGTCAGTCTGTTTTTGCACCAGATTGATGTCCAAAACATCCTGCTGTAAGTTCGGAAGGAGGGTGTCCACGATCTCCGTCTCCTGAATTCTGTAGCCCTCTACGAAAACCTCGTTGAGGGAGGTGATCCTGCCTTCCTGAACCATTCTGCCGAGAGAGGTTCGTGGTATCCATACTTTATTCCTATCTTCATATCGAGACATTTTCGTTATCCATCCTGTTTAAAGGCTTGAACGATTTTTGACTTGACTTCGTTGAGGTGGGTGGGCAATTGCTCAGGGTTCAAGTTCTTTGAGAGGTACTTGGAGAAGCGCCGTTGATAGCGTTCAGGCTCAGCCTCTGCGAGCTGCCTCGCGTGGGACGAGATGTGTTCGCCCCGTATTCTCGACTCATCCGGCATGACGTCGCCGCATGGAATGGCGAGACCGGAGTCCCTCGCGCCTTTTATGACGGCAAAGACCCGTGAACCCCGTGAAGGCCGTCGTAAGCCAATATCCGGAATTGCCTTGTGAATGTTCAGGGTTTGAGCCTTAAAGCCCAGGAGGAGGCCAGTTAAGTAAGCAGCGGGGATGTTTCCGCAGGGAGCCTTCCAGCCGTAGGCTGCGAGTTCTCGAGAGTGGGCGGTCGTAAGGGTTTGGTCTCCAATGAAAAAGGCGTCAATTACTTGGGCAGTCATGTTTTTGAGGGAGCCTCTAATCGTGAAGCGGGAGTTCTTGGAGGTGATCATCGTTTTTCGCTTGCGATAATCCGTTTTATTCTGTCGACGACGTTTTAAGGTCACGCGGTACCGTGGGCCTTTACCCAATCGATCGCCTCCTCGCCAGTTGATTGGCTTCAATGTATTGCTCGACCTGACGGACGTTGTCGAAGACGCCGCCTTTAGACAGCAGATACAGACGTCGATACGTGCTTCGCTGTATGACTCGACTGTCCACAAGCTTCTTTAAATGCTTTCGAATGGCCCTGATCTTTATTCCCCACCTCTCCTTTTTAGAGTGTACCGAGGTTTTGCCTCCACTTCTACTGCCGTGTCCACGTCTAAGCCCTTTTTTCCGTTTTATCTGGCGGACGCGTGCCCGACCCCTGCTGATACCTTTTTGGGGATGGGCTTGTATTATGCCGTCGTTTATGAGTCCGCGGATTTCCGCTCGAGTGATCACTTCTTCAACGTCTTCAATTCTTTCGGGGTCTATCCAAACGCGGGTTTTGCCGATCTTCATGATGTCTGCGGCAAGCCGTTTCTGATTAGTAAGTTTCAACAGGTCTCACCCTCTTGTTAAAGACGTAGATCTTTAGTTCCTCAGCTCGTTCAACGATGTCCGCTCTTTTCCGCCGTCCCACGGTGTGGCTGATTCTTGCTGCTTGATCTGACGTAATTTCGTCAAGGTCCTTTACGTTGTGGACGATGACCTCTTCGAAGCCGGAGGGGTGTAACCCGCGAACGCTTTTGGGCGAGCGGTAACCAACGTTGACCGATTTCGGCCATCCATTCCTATGGGTACGCATTTTACTGTCTAAGCCCCTGGGTCTTCTCCAAGCTGGCTTCACTCGTTTATACCTCCAGCTTTCTTGGCGTTTGAATTCGGGTCTTTTACTTTTTAAAGCTTCCCGAAGGGAGAGCATTTCACCCAGTTGTTTGTTGGTTCTTCGAGGTTTAAGAATTCTCTCTTCTACCTCTTGTTCTGGACTGTCATTCTCTTCTTCGCTCTGCATCGTTACATCCCCTCATTTTTTTCGAAGACATATATGCCGTCGAGGAACACCCGCGGATCTTTCTTCTTAATGTGGGTTGACTGCTGGATGTTCGCTGCTGTCTGGGTGACGTGCTCAAGGTTAATCCCTTGAATGATTATGTCGTCGCCTTCTACTGCAATCTTGACATCGCCGTGGATTCGCGCCTGTCGAGGTTGCCGTTCTCCCTGAAAATTCTCTATGACCACCAGGTCATCTTGTATCTTCACGGACACGGGGAAGTGGGCGAAGACGATTTTTAGCTTGACGGTGAAGCCTTTGGCGACCCCCGTCATCATGTTTTGTATGTGGGAGCGTATCGTTCCAACTGTGGCAGCCCGTTTTTTGTCGGGCCAGGGCGCCTCAACGATCACCCTTCCGTTTTCAAGCCTCAAGTGTACACGGGCATGGGTGAAGTCTCGTCTGACCTCTCCTAATGACCCCTTAACACACACGGTATTGTAGTCAACGGTGACGTCTACATCGTTGGGTATTTCAATCAGCTTTTGAGCCAATCTCGTTTTAACCAAAGACAAATCCACTCCTTGCAGGGCATATTCACTTTTCTGTTTGCTTCACTCTTTTAAGCCACAGTTCTCAGCTGACTCCCCGAAGCATCCGGGGCACGGGTTTAAAACGGAGGGACGAGTTGCTGGAGCATGAGAGCGGCATCCTCTCCAAGACCTGCTGCCTTCTCCACGCATGTCCATAGTCGTCTTCAATGATTTTAGCATTCAGCTCAGTCTCCTATGATTTCTATGCCGAAGGCTTCCCTAACGTATTCAATGGACTCTTCGCGCGTCAGCTTCTGCTTCTTCCCAACTCTAGCCCTTGCGAGGCGCTTCCTCTTCACGCGGTAGCCCGGTTTTCCCATGGCCACGGATATGTCCATACCAATTATCCCCAGGTCGGGGTTGTATCTGACCCCTGGAAGATCGATGTGTTTACTGATTCCGAAGGCGAAATTGCCGTTGAGGTCGAAACTGGATCTCCGTAAGCGATTTCCAATGGCGTCAAACGCCTTCTTTAAAAAGTCTATCGCGGCCTCGTTTCTAAGGGTGACAAGGCAGGCGATCGGCTCTCCTCGGTGTATACCCCAATCCCTGATCGATCTCTTGGCTAGCCTATTACTTGGTGTCTGACCAGTTAAGTCCTTGAGCACTCTCACGGCCCTTTGGAGTGGTTCACCTGACTGGCCTACTGAGATGTTGAGAACCGCCTTCTCAATTCGAGGTCTCTGCATCAGGTTGACTGGATGTTCCGTCTTTTCTGGTTGACTCATGACGCTTCGTCCTCCGGCATTGAAATCCAGGGCATTCCCTTTCCAATTGGAAAAACGTATTCAATGATCGTTTTTAATTGATCTTCAGCCTCATCCTTCAGCGTAATGATTGGCGAATGCGAGCCTTCTGCTTCATCGATTTGCACTACCTCGCCCCAGCGCCCAATGTTTTTTCCGCCAGTTATCACCGCCAGAACCCCCTCTGTAAGACGCACGTAATCGACTATTTCTGCGGTGGGAACTTGAATTTTAAGGGTTCCACGTGTTTCATAAATGTCTTCTACCGGGTTTTCGGGATTTGTGACTTTTAGGAGGATGTTTCTACCATCATTAAGATTGAGTTGTAGGTGGCCTCCCTTGACACAGGTCTTGTTGACGATCTGGCAGAGCTTATACTCTTTTTCTTCACCCTTTATGGAGTGTAGAATTAGCCCCTTTCTAGGCGCGGGAATAACGCGGTATGCCTCGTCTGTTAAGGGGAATGCTATGACGTCCATTAGCCCTACGGAGTAGTCGTCGTCCCGTCGAACCCTTCCGTTAACTAAGACGTTTCCTTCTGTAAGCAAGAATTTAGCTTCCTTCCTCGTTTTAGCCAGTTGAAGGATGTCTCTGATGACCAAGAGAAGGGGTAAGCATCGATTCAACTCATGAGAGCCTGGTCTCGGCCTCACAACCCACTTGAACTCTTTTCTGTGAATCGGCCAAAAGGCAGGTGCTGGAAGCCTCTTAAGATGTTTTTTCGCTCCTTTTCGTCCCACACGCTTTCTCTCCCATTGATTGGTATTATTGTCCCGTTGAACGCTTCGAAATCGCTCTTCGCTCTAGGATGTCTTTTCTTCGAGGATCGTCCAAGATCAGTCGCGTGATAGCTACTTTTGAGGGGTGAATGGGTACAAACATGATCGTTCCATCGGACTTCTCACGGGTTGCGCCCTCAACATTGATGACGACTTTTTTGTAATCGACGTTCGTGACGGCCCCTTCAACGCCATTGAAGTACCCGCGCATGATTTGAACCGTATCGCCCTTCCTGACCCGCATGGAACGGACCTTATACTCTTGGACCAACGCCTTGGACAGCATGGCTGAAAGCTGTTTCCGCTGTATTTTAAGTCTTTTTGAACGCTTTTTCACTTATCCATCACCCTTCTCGCTTCACAAGATTATACTTGCGTTTCCAGCGATCCGCGGCCATCTTTCAGCCGCTTCTTTGGCGACAGGCCCCTTGATCTCAGATCCACGAAGCTCGCCTTCCGGCGTTATAATGACGGCGGCATTGTCTTCAAATTGAATCCACATCCCATTAGCCCGCCGGAACTGTTTTCGTTGACGGACGATGATGGCCGGGAGAACCTGTTTCCTAAGATTGGGATTGCCTTTTCTAACAGATATGAGGATTCGATCGCCCACGCCTCCGCATGGAACCCGTCCCAGCCGTCCCTTGTACCCGATGAAGTTTATGATTCGCAGTCTTCTAGCTCCTGTGTTATCAGCACAGTTGATTATGGAGCCCACTTGAAGGCCCTTCGCGATATGCGGACGATACTCGATCACTCCTCTAGCACTTACGGCGCGAGATTTTGACATCGGTGTTCACTCCTAGTAACTTCTCTCACGTCTCCTCCGCTTTCTCGATCACCACGAAGGCGACCGATTTGCTCAGGGGACGACATTCCATGATCCTCACGGTATCATTGACTTGAGCCTCTATGCATGGCGGGTTATGAGCCATTATGCGGCGGTGCCGCCGTTCATACCTCTCGTATTTGGGAACGTAATGGTGATAGTCCCGTCGGACCACGATGGTTCCTCTCATGTGGTCACTGACTACGACGCCGTCTAAGATTCTCCCTCGCACAGACAACTTACCGTGGAAGGGGCAGTTGACATCGTCGCAGCTTCTCGGTGGCTGCTTGACGGGTACGCCTATGTTGCTTATTTTTATTTCCCCCTAAACTTTTTTACTCGATCTTCGGGCCTACATATTATCGTCTTCCCCTCCAGTAGACACGTCGAGTGGTCTGGGAGAGTGAAGCGGAAGGCCGCTGCGCTCTTGGGAATTCGCCTTTTGTGGCGTCCATCAGACACGACAAGCATGTTCTTTGTTTCGTCGATGACCTGTCCCGTTATCCGGGAGTATTCGTCGCACCTTTCACTTTTCACAGCGACTTGAAGTCCGATCAATTCGTGGCGGCCGAGGCTGCGTTGAGTCAGAGGTGACATCCCTATTGCCTCCCTTCCAGCTCGAGCTTCGCCTCGTTTTGAATGGTCATTACCCGCGCAATCGCTCTTCGAATTTCCTTCACCCGTGAAGGGCTCTCCAAGGCGCCTCCGGCTTTAATCAGCGCCCTGAGCTGGGAGAGTTCTACCTTGAGCTCTCTTAGTTTGGCTTCCCGTTCCGTTGAATTCATTTCCCGAATACTCGTCAACCTTAGGAATGGCACTAGAGAGATCCTCCTACGCTTGTTCTTCTGGGGTCGGTGAAACACTCACTGGTTCGTCTGGGATTGGAGTCTCCTCCGTGACTGGAGTTATGACTTCAATTTGGTCGGGAAACCGAATGTTGGGAGGGACAATTTTCACGTTGATGCCGAGAGTGCCTGGCCTCATTGTGACCGTGGTGACGGCTCTTCTCACGTTCTCAAGGAAGGGGTCGCCCACTCTAGGGATGTAGCCTTGACGGTACTTTTCGCTTCGATGTCTGCGACTTGTCAACTTTCCTTTGATGATGATTTCGCAGCCGGCAGCTCCGGCTCGCATTATTTGGTTTAGGGCCCAGAAGCCAGTTCGTCGGAAATGTATGCCCCTCTGCAGGGCTTCGGCTATGCGGGAGGCCATGATCGAAGCGTTGAGTTCGGGAACCTCGACCTCGGACACGGCTATTTGGGGATTGAACAGGTTGAATTTCTCTTCGAGGACGCGGGTTAAGCCCCGGATGTTCGTGCCCCGTCTGCCGATGACGATTCCCGGCTTCATCGCGTATATGATGATCCGGGTTCCGAGGGGAGTCTTCGTGATCTCGGCTCCGCCAAACCCCGACCGTCTCAATTCCTTTTCGAGGAAATCGTGTATTTCTAACTGGCGAATTGAGTTATTAATGAAGTTTTTGACTACGGACATGGCATTCACCCTATACTTCTTCAGCCAACAATTCTATGTGAGTGAGGTGCTCGTGGTTGGGGGACGATCTTCCGAAGGCTCGAGGAACGAATCGCTTGAGCACGCGAGCTCGCTGCGCACAAACGTGGACTAACTTCACTCGTTCAACGTCGAAGCCTAGATCCTCACAGTTCGCTTCCAAACTGTCCAAGACTTTTAAGATTTCTCGTGCAGCTTTAACCGGGTATCTCCCGGCATACCACTTGTCCAGCCCTGCCTTGTGGGGAACTTCTTTCTTGTGGCGACGATATGGAACAGCCCGTTTCATGTCGATGACGTCCTGAAGAAACCGTCTCGCCTCATCCAGTCGGTTATGTCGTATCGACTCGCAGATCTCTCTCGCTGCTTTTGGCGAGATTCTCAAGTCTCTCCCGCTGGCTTTAACGCCTTCTCCGGGATCGCTTCTCGCCGAATATCCCCAATTTGGCATCTGTAACACCCGTAATTTGGCTCAAACAGACAAGGCTACGTTATTAAACTTTTTGCGTACGATGCATGGATTACGCAAGGAAGAAAGTGATTTGCCACGGGCTTAGTAGGGAGACATTTCCTCACCAAGACTCCCCTAATACTCTACTTGCAACGCTGTTCACTCCTCAAGCCTCTCCTCATCCAGCATTAGACGTCGCGCGTTTGGGACAAGGTCGCCGAATCATCGACATATATGCCGTCGATGAGAGGTAACGTCCCCTGAAAACGAGGGTTTTCGAGTGCGTTTAGAACCCGTTATAAGGAGCAACTCCGTTTTTTAGCCGTACGTTTGTCATTAGTGTTTTTAAGCATAAACGTGAGTGTTTATCATGTCATGGATGGATAGATAGATAGAGAATGGGTAAACGGAGGTCATCAGCGAGTCAGAGATCAAGCCTCGTCTACCAGCGGATTATGAAGTGTTAGGCATCGCTGAAAAGCTGCATGACTACAATCAGATCTTGGTTCGACGTTTCGACGGGTTTACGCGGCTATGCAGAATCAGAGGCAAGATGAAGCGGAGAGTGTGGATACGGATCAACGACGTGGTCCTCGTCTCGCCCTAGGACTTCCAGTCAGATAAACGAGGAGGCAGCACGCATCGTCTCAGAAGAAAACAAGCTGAGTGATTGAGAAGCAACAGCTACTTAAAGAACATGTACAACTTTTGAAGCCTCTTGTTCCCAGAAGGAAGTAAGGGCTGCGTGGGGAGCGAAGTAGACGTTGCCTCGAAGGCAGATTCCGCGTTATTAGGAACCGCGTTCACGTCAATAGCGTACGTAGTGGAATGAAGCTAGGATGCAATGAGTCGTATCGAATTCGCTTGTTGCTATCCAGTCCGTCACGTGAACACTTGTTTTGTGAGATGGGTTGGAGGCTTACTTCAAAGGCACATACATGCTCGATTTGGACGCTCCGATGCCTGGGGTTCCATGAACCACGCGCTTGTTGGTGATGACGTATTCGCCTAAGAAGTGCCCGACTTTGTTAAGCGTGATCTCAATGGGGGAGAACACTCTGCCGTTGTAGAGGAAAATGGTCATGCCCACCATTTCGGGGAGTATTACGACGTCCCTGCAGTGGGTTTTAACCATCGGTTTCTGCTCTTTTTCTGTGGTCTTCTTCGCCTTCCTCAGTTTTTCGATGAAGATTCGCTGTTCTTTGGGTAATCCACGGAGCATAGACCGTCTCTGTCGTGAGGGGAGGATGCGGATGAAGTCGTCCATCGATATTTGTTGCAGCTCTTCGAGGGTGAAACCTCGATAGGTGGGTTCTTTTGGCATGTCTTAACCTCGCTCCATCCTTTTATTAAAGTTTTTGTTCATTGAAGGCGGGGACCTATGGGGGGACGTCCTCTACGCCTTTCTCGGTGATTTTGAATATGCACTCGCCTTCGGGAAGGTAGGGGCTGTCAATGATCCGCGCGATCCGGGTGTACCGCTTGCCTTTTCTCAGGAAGACTCGGTTGGTGCTGAGGTGGGCGAGGATGTTTCCGCCCGCGGGCTTGTTGGTCGGTCCTAAGAAGGCGTCGGGAGACGCGACGACTTGGTTCGTCACGACCACGGGGATGTTAAAGACTTCGGCCATCCGGAGAAGTCTGTGCAGGTGCTGGTTCAGTCGCTGTTGGCGTGTTGGAAGGGACTCCCGCCCCAAGTATTCCGCGCGGAAGTGACTGATGATGGAGTCCACGATGACGAGTTTTATGTTTTTTTCTTTAATGATCTGGTCAAGTTTTTTTGCAATCAGGACTTGATGGTCGCTGTTAAACGCCCGGGCGACAATGATGTTTTTTAGGATGGTGTCCGTGGGAATCTCTCGTCCTTGCGCGATCTCTAAGATTCGTTCGGGTCGAAATGTTCCCTCCGTGTCGAGGTATAAGACGGATCCTTCTAGGCCCCCCATCTCTAGGGGCTGCTGCACTAACACGCAGAGGGCGAGGCAGATCTGGGTCTTTCCCACGCCATACTGTCCGATTAGCTCGAGAATGCCCTGGGTTTCCACTCCACCCCCGAGGAGGTCGTCCAAGGACTTGCAACCGGTCGTCAACCTCGCGATGCTCTTACGATGAAGGAGGAGTTCTTCAGCCGTTTGAAAACTGATGTTAAGCATCTCCCGCGCTCTCTTCGAGAACTCTCTCGCCCGCTCCTCGCTGAGCCCCACTGTCTCAGCCAGTTCTCTACTGGAGGCGACGGCGAGGGATTCGAGGGTGCGGTATCCTGCGGCATGAAGTTTCTGAGCCGTCGCTGGACCCATTCCAGGGACATCTTCTATTTTGTTCACTGCCTCTGCCAAGGCTCTCCCCTGCTAAAAGAAGTAAGTGGCTACTTTCAATTGCTGTGACTTCGGTGTGATAAAAAGCTTCGTATCCTGTAAATGGGTCGAGGCGTGTGGTAGATTCGAGGCGTTCAACGTCGCCGTTTCTTTCTCCCACTTTGTCGAGCCGCTATCAAACCCACCTTTTGTCCTGGAGGAGCCGTTCTTGAAACCGTCGTCGGCATCATTGACTGGGTTTTGTGGGCGCCGCCGCCGTGGGGGTGTGAAGCTGCATTCATGGCAACCCCTTTACTACGGGGGTAGACCTTGCCCTTTGACTTCAACCATGCTGCCCGCTTCCCCGCTTTGGCGAAAGGCTTGCCAGTTCTGCCGGAGCCCGAGATGACGCCGATGGTAGCACGGCACTTGGGGTTTAGGTAAACCGATTTTTTGGAAGGAAGTCGTACTTGGACTCCTTCTGGGGTTTGAGCCACCACGGTGGCATAGGTTCCAGATGCCTTTGCGATTTTTCCTCCGTCTCCGGGAGACAATTCGAGGTTGCAGACATAAGTTCCGGAGGGGATCTCGCTCAGAGGCAGAAAGTTGCCCGCGGCGATGGGGGCTTTTTCTCCAAATTGAAGTTCCTGTCCCACGAATACGCCTTCGGGGGCTACCAAGTGGAAGACGCCGCGTTCTGCCCTCGCTTTGATTAAGGGGGATCCGCGACCGGGTTCATGAAGTAACTCTTCTATAACGGCGCGTTTCGGTTCATCCCCCTTGCTCGTGCTTAGAGGTATGTACCGGCTTGGAGCCACCCTTTTATGGGTCGAAGCTTTGAAGGTTGAGCTGCCTCGGCCCCGTCGTTGCACTCGAATATTTTTCCCCATGAGTTTATTTCTCCTTCAATTTAGAAAATTTAGAATATGCCGAGTTTAATGGCGAGGTTTGACGCCTGGTACTCGGGGGCTAGTTTCACGAAGGCCTTTTTCTGGCCCTTCTGCGTGATCAATGTGTTGACGCGGGCTACCTTTGCTTCATATAACTCTTCGAAGGCCCGCTTTATCGCGGGCTTGTTGGCCTTTAAGGAGACGATGAAGGTTAACTTATTATCCTGCTCGATGAGCGCCACCGCGCCTTCCGTCATTAACGGATACAAAATCACGTCTTCGCTTTTCATTCCGTTTTTCCCTTTCCTATTAAAATAATACTTCGTCGAGTTTTCTGAAGGCTGAAGCCGACCAGACCGTCAATCGGCCGAGGCTGGTTCCCGGTGCCAGCACTTCTGCGCTGAGGTCACTGACTTGAATCACGTCGATGCCTAAAAAGTTGTTCACCGCTTTCGTTATGCCCCGGTCTTCATCGATGACGAAGAGAGGTCCGACGCCATGGCGTCTTCGTCGACCCCGCATCTTGCCCTTCCCAGCCCGGATTTTGAGGCTCTTTTTCACCCGTAACACGTCGGGTAGGAGCCCTAGCTGGGTAAAGACGTCCTTTGCCTCGTTGGATGTCTGTATGTCCTGAATGTTGTCGGAGACGACTAAGGGCAGACTTGGTACCTCGTCGATGAGGTGTCCCCGGGAAGCAACGAGGCTCTTTTGGGCCGTGGCGGCGATGGCGGAGCGAATGGCGAGCCGCCGTTCCTTGGTGTTAATCTTCTTGTAAATCCGTTTTTCAGCTCTTGGCGGGTGCGTACGTCGTCCACCAACCGCGTGGGGAATGAACGCCGCCTGCCGCGCCCGGGGGTGGGCACTGCCCTTCACCCGAGCCATCCGAGCGATGCCTAACCCCGTGCCCAAGGACGCTGCAGAAGTCCTCTTTCCAGCCATGGGGTCACGGCCCTGGGGCTGAAAGCGATGGGATTGCTGGGTTAGCACGGCCTTTTTCACCACGTCGGGTCGGATGGGGGTATCGAATATTTTTGGTAACTCGATTTTATCAGTTGGATTTCCCGTTAGATCGTAGGATTGAACGAT
>DAOVBJ010000065.1 GCA_030670615.1 Candidatus Bathyarchaeota archaeon
AACCACGTGAAGCCAGGTGAAGTCATCGTGGGCGCGGATTCTCACACTTGCACCTATGGTGCGTTAGGAGCCTTTTCCACTGGAATAGGTTCAACGGAGATCGCCTCAGTCTATCTCACGGGTCGGCTTTGGTTTAAGGTGCCCCCCGTCATTCAAGTAGTTGTGAATGGCGCTTTTCGTCCCTCCGTAGCTCCAAAAGATCTCATCCTGTACACGATCGGTCAGTTAACTGCTGACGGCGCAACATATCGGGGCGTCGAATTTACGGGACGGACCGTGGATGCGACCAGTGTTGAGGGTCGAATGACCCTGTGCAACATGGTCGTGGAGATGGGTGCGAAAAACGGCATCGTTCCCCCCGACGCCAAAACAGCGGAGTACTTTATGTCCCGAGGCGTATCCTCCGTCAACTTCATCGAAGGGGACGACGACGCTGACTATGAGAAGATCGTGGAATACGATGCATCATCCTTGGAGCCGATGGTAGCGCTTCCTCCCTACGTCGACAACGTCAAGCCCGTCTCGGAGGTGGGCACGATAGAGATTGACCAGGCCTTACTTGGCTCCTGCACCAATGGTCGCGTGGAGGACTTTCGCATAGCCGCGGAGATCTTGCGAAACAAGAAGGTGAAGAAAAACGTGAGAGCCCTCGTCATTCCCGCGTCTCAAGAAGTCTATTTACGGGCCATGAAGGAGGGCTTACTCGACGTCTTCGTGAAGGCTGGAGCCCTCGTGTGCAACCCCAATTGCGGCCCCTGTTACGGAGGCCACTTAGGCTTGCTGGCGGCGGGAGAAGCCTGCGTGAGTTCCTCCAACAGAAACTTCGTGGGGCGGATGGGTAGCCCGAAAGCCGACATATACCTCGCTTCACCCGCAACCGTTGCAGCGTCCGCTGTCACCGGAATGATCACGGACCCCCGGGTTTTGGAGGCTTAATCATGACGATTCAAGGAAAAGTAATCAAGTACGGAAATAACGTGAATACTGATGTCATAATCCCTAGTAAGTTTCTCGTCCTAACTGACCCCTTCGCGCTAGCGGCTCACGCTATGGAAGCCCTTGACCCCGACTTTCTACATAAGATACAGGAGAGGAAAATCGTGGTCGCTGGAAGAAACTTTGGCTGCGGCTCCAGTCGAGAACAGGCGCCCATCGCCCTCAAATACGCGGGGGTAACCTGCGTTGTCGCTGACTCCTTCGCCAGAATCTTCTATCGCAACGCCATCAACATCGGTCTACCCTTGCTGGAATGTGACGGGATAAGCGCACAGATCCGGGACGGTGATGAGCTACGGGTTAATCTGGAGCAGGGTCTAATCGAAGACGTCTCCCAAGGACTACGTTTCAAGGCAGTTCCCCTCCCCCCATTCCTTATGGCGATTCTGGAAAAGGGCTTAGTCGACTACATTAAATCGAGGAGGAGCGGGTGAGTTCTGGAGTACACGATTGCACTCATGCCTGGCGACGGCATAGGCCCCGAGTTAACTGAGGCAACTCTGAAGGTTCTGACGCAGATTCAAAACAGCTTTCAGGTCCGCCTAAACATAATCCCGGTGGAGGGTGGAGACCAATGCGCGGCGAAGCGGGGGGTTCCCCTGCCTGAAGAAACCATTGACGCCATAAGAGCCGCCCATGCGTGTCTCAAAGGGCCTGTGGGCGAGACCGCTGCAGACGTCATCGTCAAGCTTCGAATTCTCTTCGACTTGTACGCGGGGATACGGCCTCTCAAGTCCTACCCCAACACGCCCGCTGTACGAAGCGATATAGACATGCTCTTTGTCCGCGAGAACACAGAAGGCCTCTACAAGGGCGTAGAATTCGCAGTGAATGCTGACACCATGGTATGTCTGCGAGTGATAACGAGGAGGGCGTGTGAACGAATTGCAACGTACGCCTTTGAGGCCGCGAGAAGCCGGCGGAAAGCCATGAAAGTGACGGCGGTTCATAAAGCTAACGTCATGCGGAAGACTGATGGCCTCTTCGCTCAAATCTGTCGAGACGTGGCAAAGGCGTATCCCGATGTCACCTTAGACGAGTTATACGCTGACGCTGCCGCCATGCAGCTGATCAAGAAGCCTCAGGACTTCGACGTCATCGTGACAACCAACCTGTTCGGAGATATCTTATCCGACGAAGGCGCGATGCTTGTCGGAGGCTTGGGCATGGCTCCGGGCGCCAACATCGGAGACGATTTCGCCCTCTTTGAGCCCATCCATGGAACAGCCCCTGACATCGCTGGAAAGGGTGTGGCAAATCCCACCTCGATGATTCTGGCTTCGGGATTAATGCTGGACTGGCTCGGCACCAAGTACTCCGACTCCGCCTGTACGAAGGCCGCTCGATGCATCGAACAGGCGTTGACTGATGTCTTGAAGGCGGATGTTTTAACACTGGATTTAGGCGGAAAGGTGAAGACAGACGCGTTCGGGGACGCCATAGCTGAGAGGATTTCTGGTTAGGTGATGAGTACATGAGTGCTTCAATTGGGAAAGTGAGAATTTTTGACACGACGTTACGGGAAGGCGAGCAGGCGCCCGGGGTCTCCTTGACGCCTGACGAAAAGGTTGTTATCGCCAGGCAACTTGATAGGCTTGGCGTCGACGTTATAGAGGCAGGCACGCCTATCACGTCTAAGGGAGAATTGATGAGTGTAAAACTCGTAGCGAAGGAAGGTTTGAAGGCAGAGATCTACGGATTGGCTCGGATGCTGGTGCAAGACGTTGACGCTGTTTTAGAGACCGATGTAAATCACGTCCACCTATTCATTGCGACTTCTGACATTCACCTTAAACACAAGCTTAGAATGACGAGGGAGCAGGCGGTTCAGAGGACGCTGGAAATTATTGATTACGCTAAAGACCACGGCCTCATTGTGGAGTTCTCCGCCGAAGACGCCACTCGAACAGACCTGGCCTACTTAAAACGGGTCTACAAAGAAGTGGATGAGGTGGGTGTGACGAGGATAAATATACCTGATACAGTGGGTATAATGACGCCGAAGACGATGTATAATCTCGTTAAAGAGGTGAAATCCATCGTAAAGACGCCCATTAGCGTCCACTGTCACAACGACTTCGGCATGGCCGTCGCAAATACGTTAGCTGGTCTAGAGGCAGGTGCAGACCAAGCCCATGTAGCCGTGAATGGATTGGGGGAGCGGGCGGGCAACGCGTCGCTGGAAGAAGTCGTGATCTCCCTAAACCTGTTGTACAATAAGAGGAGTAATGTGGTTTCGGAGCTGATTTACCAGACTTCCCAACTCGTTGCTAGGTTAACCGGGATTCAAGTCCAACCAAACAAGGCCATCGTGGGCGAGAACGCCTTCACCCACGAAGCCGGCATCCACACCCACGGCCTCACGGCTTTGCCACTCACCTATGAGCCGATCGACCCAAAACTTGTCGGACGTAGGAGAAAACTTGTCGCAGGCAAACATGCGGGAACGCATGGAATTAAAGTTGAGCTTGATGAAGTGGGGCTACACCCGACAACTGAACAACTACGGGAGATCGTCGTCAAGGTTAAGGATATTGGCGACAGAGGAAGGATCGTGACAGACGCCGAATTAATCGACTTCGCTAGGGAAGTGATGGGTGAGGCTGCCGTGGAAGAGGAGACAATCATCAGTCTGGAAGAGCTCGCTGTGATGACAGGAACCAGAATGATTCCCACAGCCTCTGTTCGCGTCATCTTAGACGGGAAGGATTTCTCCTCCGCCCAAACAGGCGTTGGGCCCGTAGACGCTGCCATGAAGGCCATCCAAAAAATAACGAGTAGCATAGTCAACGTAAACCTGAAGGAGTATCGGCTGGAGGCGCTAACGGGTGGCAGCAACGCAGTGGCCGAAGTCCTCATAAAGGTTGAGGACGTTGATGGAAACAGCGTTTCCTCACGGGCGGCCCACGAGGACATCGTCAAAGCCAGCGTCAACGCCATGATAACGGGTATCAACAAGCTCCTTCTCCGGCGGAGACTTCACTCCAAAGAATAGGTTCCATCTTACCCTTCAAATCGAATCAGCCTCTTGAAGCCTGGTCGAGGCTCTGTTTTAAAATCCTGAAAAGTCGGTTTTCCTTCACTTGTCGCTTCGTCTGGGTAACCGTTAATAACTTGATACCAGAATATAGTGAAGGAGGCTTTGAACGTGCTTGTGAAGCTACCTTATGGTGCGAGTGAAATAGAGCTTGACCTCAAATCAGATCGCGTCCTCGGGCTAATACGTCCCTCAGAGATAACCCCTGCAGCAGATCCTGCGTCGGTGGTTGAGCGGGCTCTCGCCACGCCTTTAGGCGGGCCAACCATTGACGAGTTGGCTCCGAGAGGGAAGACGGTGGCCATCGCGGTGGATGATGTCACCCGCACGACGCCAACCCATCTCCTCCTCTCCAAGCTACTGCCCGCATTACGGAAAGCGGGTGTGAGAAGGGATCAGATTACGATTTTTATTGCCTTGGGTACACATCGACATATGACCGAGTCTGAAATCAAGGAGAAGTATGGACCCACCGTCGTCGAGGAGTACACATTTGTGAACCACGATTTCGACGACCAATCGGAGCTTACATACATGGAGGATTTGGCAGGAGATGTTCCTGTATGGATTAACACGGAGTTCCTGAAATCGGATCTTCGAATTGTGACTGGAAACATCATCCCCCACTTTAATGCTGGATGGGCCGCTGGAGCGAAGATCCTTCTCCCGGGGTTAGCCGGGGAGGAGACCGTGGGACGAATGCACGTACACTCCGCGTTAACGACACCTAACGGCCTTGGAATCGATGATAATCCGACACGCCAGCTTATAGACGCCTTTGGCGAGAGTGTGAAGATACACATGCTGATAAACTCGGTTATTACACGTCACAAAGAGATCATAGATGTGTACGCTGGCCATTTTAGGATGGCTCATCGCCGCGGGATCGCGCACGCCAAAAGTGTTTACCGTGTGCCCATTCAGGGTTTAGCCGACATAACGGTCTCAAGCAGTTACCCCTGCGACCTCGAGTACTGGCAGGGGTTGAAAGGATTATTCTCCGCTGACCTCGCCACAAAGGTTGGTGGCGGAATTGTGGCGGTTACACCCTGCCCGGAAGGAGTGGCCGTCATGCACCCGAAGTGGATCGAATACCTCCAATATGATACCGAGGAGTTGAAAGAAATGTATCAGTCGGGAACGATCGAAGATTATGTGGCTCTGGGCCTTGCCTTGAACGTGGCCCACGTACGAGAGAAGCATCCGGTGTGCATCGTCTCTCACGGCATATCGGATAAAGCGGCTGAGAAGATGAGGTTCCAGAAGTATGATCGAGTCGAAGACGCCCTTGAAGCACTCACACGTCGATACGGTTCCGACTCAACGATAAATGTCCTAACACACGGAGGAGAAGTCTATCCTCATCTAATTAACCAGAAACCGAAGAACGTGCCTTAACCCTTGTCAAGATAACTCTTGTAAGCTAGTGTACCAAACACGCCTAATTTGTTAGGTTTTGTTATAGCGAAGTAAACTCCCCCTCATAGACAAATAAGAGTCTTTATTTTCTAGCTAGTATTACGTCAACGCAAATTCGGTTCAATGATGTCGTTCAGTTCCCTTATTTTCGATTTGTTTCACGCCAACATTAAAATTATTTTTCTGGGAACAAGCTTGAAAACCCGTAGTTTCACCAAAAACACCGATTACTCATACCCTTAACACGTCAAAGCCTACGGATAAACTACGCATAACCTACAGATAATGTCGTCAAAAGGTAGTCTCTCAAGCCACAACATGTCAGGGTGATTCCGATGAAGGAAGCTAACCCATGTGACGATGGCGTGAGTCATACACAAGCTAGCCAGGGTGTATTTTAAATGGTGG
>DAOVBJ010000082.1 GCA_030670615.1 Candidatus Bathyarchaeota archaeon
GTTTGCCTCTTCGATGAAGGAATATTCGACTTCGTAATCTGATCTTTTGAGGGTTTTAATGATTTCGTGAGTAACTATCCCATAAACCTTCTGACCTGTCAGGACAAAGATGGATGAGTGAAATCCAAGGCCCCGACATACTTCTGCCAACTTATTCAAGACACCTCGACCTATCAAGATGTCTCTTGGCAACTGCATGTAATGCGGGGGTCGGAATGTCATACAAATAGAATGATTACACTCCAATATCTTTGTTTTCACACCACTCTCGAAACGTTTTTAAGTAGTTTTACTACAAAAGAATACGTCACCAGAAAATTTTTGGTGAATAAGCAATTCAGTGAAATTTTCTTCGCATTTACCTGGTGAAACTCTTTGAAGCGAAATATAGAACATAACAAAGTAAACGAGATGATATTGAAAGGCACAACAACCATGGGAATCGTCTGTCAAGAGGGAGTAGTCATGGCCACGGACACACGAGTGACCATGGGATACACTGTCGCTCATAAACATGGGAAAAAAGTCTTCGCTCTCGACAAACACCTCGCCATGACCATAGCTGGAGGTGTGGCCGATGCACAAAATGTCGTTGAAATTTTGAAGGCAAACGCCAAACTCTTCAAGATGTCAAACAATCGCGTTATGCCCGTGGGAGCAGCTGCGAGGTTGGCTGCAAACATGCTCTTTTCGTCACGGGGTTACGGACCCTTAATGTTACAGGCCCTCATTGGAGGCGTTGACGATTCTGGAGCCCACATCTATGCAATAGACCCCTTTGGAAGCGTGACAGAAGAAACATGTGTTTCAACTGGCTCCGGCTCTCCCGTGGCCTATGGAGTGTTAGAGGACGGTTATACCGAGAATATGGTTGTGAAAGACGGCGTTTCCTTGGTAATTCGAGCGGTTACCTCCGCAATGAAGAGAGACGCTGCTAGTGGCGATAGCTTTGACGTCGCTGTTGTGACGAAGGAAGGCTATCAAGAATTAAATGCACAAGAGAAAGAAGCTGTGACAGCATCTATCACTAAGTAATCATATCACTACGGGGCAGGAACAGTCTTGTCATTCGCTTTCAATGAAACGCAGACCAAGATCAGGGACGTGATCCTAAAACACATCCCAATAGAAGCTGAGATCAGCAGAATCGAGTACGAAGGCCCCAAGGTCGCCATTTACGCGAAGAAGCCAGAAGTGCTTGTGGATCAGAGTTACATAATAACTAACATTGTCGGAATTCTAAGGAAGCGCATCGTTGTACGCTCCGACCCATCCGTCCGATTATCTGAAAAAGAAACTGAACAGGCAATTTTAAAAATCGTTTCCCCAGATGCTGAAATCAGCAACACAACCTTCGATCCAACTGTCGGAGAGGTCGTCATTGAAGCGAAGAAGCCTGGACTTGTAATCGGCAAAGAAGGGACATCAATACAAGAGATCATTAAAACGACAAAGTGGCGTCCAAGAGTACTTCGAAGCCCACCCATCCCCTCTAAAATCATTGCCCACATCCGCCACTACCTTTACACCGAAAGCCAAGAACGAGGGAGAATCCTTCGCACGGTCGGTGAAAGAATTTTCAGACCCCAAGTTTTCAAAACAGATGACGTATTACTTACGGCCCTCGGCGGATTTCAAGAGGTAGGCAGATCCGCCCTCTTCATTCAAACAAAGGAAAGCCGCATCCTCCTAGACTGTGGAATCAATCCCGGATCAAGCGATCCCCTCAGAGCGTATCCACGCCTCAGCATCGAATCCTTCGACTTGGAACGTCTCGATGCCGTTATTATATCCCACGCCCACCTAGATCACTGCGGTTTTCTACCCTTCCTCTACAAGTATGGTTACGATGGTCCCGTCTACTGTTCTCATCCCACAGCCAGCCTCATGACTCTACTGCAACTTGATTGCCTCGACGTCGCGCGAAAAGAAGGAAAAGCATTACCCTACAACCAAAAGGACATTCGCAGCACCACCATCCACACCATTCCTCTCGCAGAAGAAACCGTGACCGATATCGCGCCAGATGCGCGGTTAACCATTCATAACGCTGGGCACATCCTAGGCTCATCCATAATCCATCTTCACTTTGGAGAAGGCCGCCACAACGTCGTATACACTGGAGACTTTAAATATGGTCCGACCATGCTATTAGAAGCTGCTGTATCGACGTTTCCGAGGGTCGAAACCCTCATCATTGAGAGCACCTATGGTTCTCAAGAAGACGTTATGCCCATGCGAAGGGACTGCGAACAGAGACTTATTTCGATAGCTAATTCAACAATTGAAAAAGGTGGAAAGGTACTTATTCCTGTACCTGCCGTGGGTCGCGCTCAAGAAATAATGCTCGTTTTAGATTCGTATATGAGAAAAGGTTTGCTCAGAGAAGCGCCCATATACATCGAAGGAATGGTAAATGAGGCCACGGCTATTCACACAGCTTACCCAGAGTATCTGGCTCGACAGGTCAGGGATCAAATCTTACATCAGGGAATTAACCCCTTTCAATCCGATTACTTTGTAAACGTCCTAGATCCGAGCATTAGAGGAGAGATCATGGAGGGGGGGCCAAGCATCATCTTAGCCACCTCAGGAATGCTGGAAGGCGGCCCCGCCGTTGAATATTTTAAAACGCTGTCCTCTGATGAAAAAAATACCCTCGTGTTTGTGAGTTATCAAATAGAAGGAACTCTCGGTCGACGAATGCAAAAGGATTTGAAGGAAACGCCCATCATCAATAATAACGGGAAAGTAGAGGTCGTGAAGATCGGTTTAAACGTTGAAACAATTCAAGGCTTTTCCGGTCATTCAGACCGGAACCAAATCGTCTCCTATATGAAGAGGATTTCCTCGAAGCCCGAAAGAGTCATAGTTGACCATGGAGAAAAAAGGAAGTGTTTATCTTTGGCGAAATTCTTCAGAAGAAACTTCGGCGTTGCTGCATTTGCTCCCTCTATCTTAGAAACACTTCGCTTGAAGTAATCGCTTCACATCTCTCCTTGATTCTCCTCCAAACACGTGTACCCTGTGGCGTTATCACTAGCTTCTCTTCAACCAGAAAACCTATATCGACACCAATCCCTTTAACAAACTTGCAGAACTAGTTAACGGCGGTTATGACGTCTTCAACGCAATCATTTACCAATTGAGTGATCCTCGCAATAATCATGTTCCTCAAGCGGACTTCTGCCTTGACTTGCTCAAAATCCGAATGCTCTTTAATTAGCACGACCTACACGTAAGCTTTAACATCTAATTTTTAGAACCTTCAAGAATATTCTTTTTTTGTATACCGTTAGAAAGCAACAAAAACCTCGCTCTTCTAGATTAAAAAATAATCATATTGACCTGCTTTCCTCGGGGGAATCCTTTCCATGCAGAGTAAGACCTAACCTAAACCTAAATACAAAAGACTCATTCACAGTCGTTTGAAGTTTTCCCAAAACGCGTCTCCAACGTAGTGAAGGTTGATCGCGATCTTTCCCCGTTTCTTCTCAGCGACTTCCTTTTCAGCATATAAGGCCTTTGCTACAGCTATCGCCTTGGAAAAGCGTTCTTCAACAACAACCAAAACATCTCCAACAGTGAAGTCGCCATCTATTTTGACGAGGCCTGGAGCCATTACATCTGCGCCGTTACAAATGTATGGGACTGCCCCCATGTCCACTGTCAATGATGGGAGCTCATCCAAACTTGAAGTATTCAACAGGGTTGGAAAAAACTCATCTTCTACTTGGATGAAGGCCGCTTCATTGTTCAGGATGATGAGCTCACCCTTAGGACTCAGCTCAACCACCTCAATCCTCGTTCGTTTAACAGTTGTGTCGAAAAAGTTGATATTTAAAATCTTAGAAATCTTGGAAAAAAGCTCTTTAGTCCTCCGTGCCTTAACTTGGTGTCTCCTGCCCACTTTCAATTTTTTCACTCACCGCACGATTATTCCATCTCTACTCTCGGTTCTGTGTGAGGAAAAAACCGTTGTTCCTGCGAATGTCTTAAGCGGTTTCTCAATTCAGGGATGACCTCATCGATAATGTTCAGGCTAGAGCCCATATTAAATCTAACGTATTCGTCCTCCTTTGAGGTGGATAGTGAGCTTGTAGAACCGCCTATCCTAACTTTTTTTTGGAGTGTAGTCAACACTTTTAATCTTCTATTAAGTCAATAATATCCATTACTGAGGGACAGGGGTCTCTCTAATGCTTCCCCGATGCAGCCATCGAACTCCTCTCTTTCAGTACATTCCTTCCACAAACCGCTGTCACATTCGAAGTTAGTTGGGTAGCTAAATATGCCGTTATCAACAAGCATTTCGTTCCTCATCAAACACACACTTACGTGCCTTTATCCGTAAAACGTGTGTTTTAAAAAGACTTCTAAAACCCGTTGATAGTGGTCCCGCGGCCAGGATTTGAACCTGGGACGCTTCGGTTTCTGTTGTACGCCTGATAGGCTGCTTGACCCGCACCAATGGTGTACGTCTACAGCATCTCCACCGACTTATATCAAGTCGATTCGAAAGCTCTACCAGGCTGAGCTTACGGGATGAGGGAATATTCCCTGACATCTTACCGCGGGTTCCGCGGGACATTTCTCACTAATTGGGTGTGACTTATAAATTTTAAGCCCCTTCGTTGAACTCCCTCTGCATCGATTACTCGTTGTTCAGGGGGATAATAGCATTATCCTTCAAATGGGGAACCATTTGATACCTATTTAGTTGACTACAAAAGATGACATCTTTTCCAAAGCCTAGGCGTTGAAGATTTTTGCCGTGAACTCCCTCTTGGAGGGTCGCTGTCAGCGAATCCTTCGCGTTATTGAAGGCTAAAAACGCCGCGTACGCGGCATCAGCACGTTCCATTCTCACCTTTGGAAAGCCATCGATAATAGCTCCAGCCCCAATGAAGTCTTCGAGGCTGAATCTCCCCTTCGAGCCAGACAGCACAAGGGATATACCGCTGTCTTCCTTCTCACTCAGCATAAACGCTGCTTCTGCAACACATTTCGCATTTAACAATGCACCAATTAACACCCATCTGCTTCTCATGACGTTAGAAAGAGCCAACGTCCCACTAGTCGTTGTTATAACAATGTCCTTTCCTTCAACCAGATCCTTGGTAAATGCTCGAGGTGAGTTACCCAGCGTAAAGCCCATAGGTTTCAGTCCCTTTCGCTCTCCAGCTAAGATGTAATGGGGGTTATCCTTGTAGATTTTTCGGGCTTCTTTCACAGTTCTCACGGGTAGAACACTCTTCGCCCCATGTATCAGCGCGGTTATGATGG
>DAOVBJ010000171.1 GCA_030670615.1 Candidatus Bathyarchaeota archaeon
CTCAAGCTTCTTCATGTCCACAACTCCCTTGGCTACAGTGAAATCATGAGTCGGATGGGGTTAAACCCGGGTAGAGACGCGGGAAAATTCGCGTATCACCTGAGAACCTTGTTGAAAGCCGGGTTGTTGGAGGCAGATAAAGATTCGAAGAAGTACCGACTTACGGCCTTAGGTAACACGATGATCGGGTTTTCTCAGGAAGTTGAAGAGCACATCTTGCGGGAGGAAGGGAAACTACTCGTCCGCACATCCCGCCTCGCCATGGAGGAGTTTGACAGGGAAAAGATTGCTCAAGCACTCAACAGGGAGGCCGGGATTCCGTTGGACCTCGCGCAGAGAATTGCGGAGGAAACGGAGGAACGACTTCTCAAGCTGGACGCGCTGCATCTCACCGCGCCATTAATACGGGAATTCGTGAACGCTATCCTCGTGGAAAAGGGCCTTCAAGAGTACAGACGCAAGCACACCCGCCTTGGACTGCCCGTGTACGACGTGACAACCCTTTTTGAGAATGCGGAGTCCTTGTCCACGAACGTGGAAGACATCCGCTATTTAACGGGAAAAAGCGTGATGCGGGATTATGTCTTTCTAAATGTTTTACCGCGGAAAGTGGCAGACGCTCACCTCTCGGGCAATCTTCATGTGAACAACGCTGAGTCTTGGGTCATCAAGCCCGACGAAGTGCAGCATGATTTACGGGTCTTTCTCAAGAACGGGTTCAACGTCAACCGAGCCAACTCACTGATGATGACGGTTAACTCGCCTAAAACCTTTGAAGCCGCTCTCACACTGACTGAAGCGATGATTCACGCGTCCCGAACAGAGGTGGTGAACGAACAAGGAGTCTGCCACTTCAATGTTTTTTTGGCACCGTTTGTCAAGGGCATGTTTCTTGAAGATTTAAGACGCATATTGAAGCAGTTTGTGTTCAGTCTGAGCTACCTATCAAATGGGAGGCTGGGGCTCCCAGCGGTTTCCCTCGGCCTCGACTTTACCATTCCACCCCATCTGCAGAACATTAAGGTCCTAGGAGAGAATGGTGAAAACCTTGGCGTCTATGACGATTATTTTGAAGAATCCCTCAAGATCCTCGTTGCCCTCCTCGATGTAGTGTTTGAAGACGATGTTCATCGGCCCATACTAAACCCCCACTTAGCCTTTAATTTATCCGAAGAGACTTTGAATTCAAAAGAAGTGGAAACCCCCCTCGTGAAGGCTCATGAGTTGGCAGCAAAATGGGGCATACCCCACTTTATCAACTCGTCGCTAAAGGGGCAACAGCAAGCATCCTACTTCGTAAACGGAAATCGCCTCGCGCCAGATTGGACGGGGGACTGGGAACTTGATACCCTGAGAACGGGGAGTCTAGGCACCATCGCGGTGAACCTCCCTCGACTGGCCCTCGAGTTCCCCCGAGACGATCGAAGGTTTCTCAGAGGACTAAGTAACTACTTGAAGACGGCGTTAACCGCGTTAAAGGGGAAGCATAAAGCAATTAAAAAACGGTTAAACCAAGCTCTCCTCCCCCTCTTATCCCAAGAAATCGCTAATGAACCCTACCTCCGGCTGGAAAACACGCCCTTCAACATAAGCGTAGTCGGCCTAAACGAAGCGACAAAAATACAGACCGATAAACAACTATATGAAGATGCTAGAGCTGTGGACTACGCCACCAAGATTCTCGGGCACATGGCTTTAGAGGCGAAGAAGCTTTCGTGGAAGTCTGGCTTCCGCATGGGACTCTCCCAAAGCGTCAACAGCAAGGCATCCACACGCTTCGCTGAACTCGATGTGAAAAAACACGGGTGGAAGAACGTCTTCGCTCAGGGAAGAGAGAGTTCTCCGTACTACACGGATACTGGTGCTGTGCCCTTGGTAGCAGATGTTTCCTTGGGGGATCGTTTGAGAATTGAAGGCGGTTTCCACAAACACCTGAATGGAGGCCACTTATCCCTTATTGAACTTGAAGAGCCGGAACGGAGTCCGAAAGCCTTGTTGAAGATAAGTCGACACATCTGTCAAACAAGCATTGGAGCCTTCGCATACACGAGAAGCTATGGTCACTGTCTAAACTGTAAAAAGTCATTTGGTGGACTTCAAAAGAAGTGCCCCGAATGTAAGACGGTGAAAAACTTTCTACAGTACAGTCGACTTTCCTCTTATTACCTGCCGGTAAAACATTGGCCGCTAACTCAACAAACGAGGAGAGCACAACGTAAAAAATATATTATTTGACATTCGGCCATCGCTCGTCAATCGTTCTACACTTCCAAGTATGCGAATTCATCGATGACGTAGGCCCGAGCAAAAGCCCCAGTCTTCAGGAAGTCGAAGGCTTCAGGTGGGAGACTGGAGACCATCGGTATTTCCCCATAAATTGCTCCTGAAATCGTAATTAACTCCGTTCTCTCCGTGACTATGAGTTTCGGTGCAAAACCGTATGTTGCTAGGCCATAAAGGACGTTTGAACCTACGGTACTTCCTCTCCCTTCGGAGAAGACGAAGATTTTATCCGTGATATTCTCTCCCACTATATCAAGATCAGCACCGACCACGTCCCCTGATTTCTGATCGATGTCTCCGAAGAACGAGATTTTCATTCTCGTCACCAAGAGTTCTCCTTCTATCTGCCCTTCCCAGCCTTGGATAACATTAGTCTTAAAGCGCAAACACGCACCCCCAATTCTGACGAATGTCTATACTTTGTAAACCCATTAGATTTATTTAATGATTGAGTTGGGTGGGGAATGGGAAGAGGACGCCTAATAGACTAGATGATATATGTGTCCGATTGACGAAGGATTAGAAGTATAATCTATCAGATGACTTTGCTTATAGACTGGAGACCCTGACATCGTCAGAAGCTAGTCGAAGGGAAAGAGAAGCAGGATTCTTAGCAGACTACTAGCTCATGACGCAAACCTTCAAGCGCGGACTTGACCCCAACAACTTCGTCATCCCGCTGACAACATCGGTAGCCGACACCGTATCCACCCTCTCCTTGATAACCACATTGACCCGCTTTGGTATACATTAAAAAAAGCGTCATTGCGATGCGAGAACGAGTTCGTCTACGCCACCACGTTCAGAGTCAACCCAAGTCTAGCCCATATTTCGCAAGCACCTTTTCCACACGCTTGCTTAAGGGGATTGTAGCCTTTTCGAATTTTGCTTTGGGTTTTGACAGAGGCCTGGTTGCGTCGAAGCCAACCTTACATCCGACGCCTAGTTCTTGGTTAGATGTGGGGTCCAAGCTGGACACCCGTACGTTAGGGATGACGAGGAGG
>DAOVBJ010000148.1 GCA_030670615.1 Candidatus Bathyarchaeota archaeon
ATCTCCGTTCCCACTTTTTGAAGAACCAAACTTTTTTCAAAGATACTTAGTAGAGCGTTTAACGTAGAGGAGCTTGTGGACTCAGTGATGCCCTTGCCTCGGAACACGGTGTACATGGTCAGCTCTGCCTTTGTACCGCTAGTGATGTTGGTGCTGAAGCCGGAGGGTATGACTATGAGGCCAGTGATGTTTGATTGTTGAATGTATTCTGTGGCTTCGGTGAAGTTTAGATCCTTGATCTCAACAAGTGTGATGTTCAGAGCCGTTAAGAAGTGCGTGAGGTCTTGGGCGACGGGGCCTTCGTCGAGGTCCATCACCGCCATTGAAATGCCGCCTAAGCCTATTTCCACTGTCTCCATGGACGTTTGCATGGCAAACCCCATCAGTGGAAACATAATTAACGGGACGATGATCATGCTTAAGAGGATCTTCGGGTCTCGGATTAACTCCTTAACTTCCTTCACCACGATGAAGAGTAAGCCCTTAAACAACGCCCACCACCTTCACAAACACTTCTTCCAGATTTGACGCATCCGCGTCCTTCTTGAGGTCGATTGGCGAGCCTTCTGCCACGATCTTTCCGCGATTGATGAGGGCCACCCTGTCACACAGGTACTCCACTTCGAGCATGTTATGACTTGAAAGGAGCACAGTGACGTCTTCTTCTTCCACATACCGTTTTATTATGCCTCTGACATGAACCGAATGAAGTACATCCAAACCGCTGGTCGGTTCATCCAAGATCGCGAGCTTCGGCTTCGTCATAAGAACACGTGCCACGAGCACGCGCCTCTTCATGCCCTTACTATACGTCTTCAGCTTATCCTTCAACCGCACTCCTAACCCAGAAATCTTCGCTGCCGCCACCACCGCCTCCTCGACGGCTTCGTTAGTGTCGACGACAAGATTGGCCATGAACTCCAAGTACTCGTACCCAGACAGGTTTTTGTAGGCCCCCGCTTCCTCCGGAAGATAACTTATCAGCCTCCTGACGTCAGCAGCCTCCTCGACAACGTTGCGACCGAGAACGTGTACAGAACCGGACGTGGGGATTAACAAGGTTGAGACGATTCTCAGCGCCGTCGTTTTTCCAGCCCCATTCGGACCAATGAGACCGAAGACCTCGCCACTCCTGACATGAACACTTAATCCATCGAGGGCTCGGACGTCACCAAAGTCTTTCACAAGCCTATCCACTTCGACAACATAGCTCAAAGACAAACCACAAAAAATAGACGCGGACTCTCTGTCAATTAAACCTTCTTGTCGTTCACCTACATACCAAAGTTACACCTTTCTCCCATTCTTACTGAGTTGGTAGTGGCCTGCTACTGGAGACGTCAAGACCTTGCTACCAACAATGCCTAACCCTCTTATCGCTAGCTAAAACCTCAAGTCTTTGAGGAAGGCTGATCCCCTGAAAACAATGGATATCTTGTTTGTTATTACTTTTACGGGGTCTTACGTCGTGTAAACGTCTCTCCTTTCCCTTTACTAGGATTCAAAGATTTCAACGGTGACCTCGTCGCCGTCTTGTAATCCGAAGGCTTCACGCAGGTTGATGGGGGCGATGATCTCTATTTGTTTCAGGGGGTAGTTAGGAATGAGCGGAATGACAAGAGCGCCATCTACCTCACCGCCTAGTCTGATCTTGAAGGCCTTCCCTGAAGCGAACGTGCTGTTGACGGGTTCAATAGACATCCCCAGGCGAGGCTTTGTAAAAGATTGGATGGTTCTACTGGCTTCATCATCCAGTTTCAAGTTTAGCGTACCCTTGTAAGCTTCGAAACGAAGCTTCTCACATATTTGCTGTTTTACCCAGTCTAAACCCATAAACCAGCTGCCCCTTCCCCACCCCAGAAGCTACTTTTCCCTTCACGAGAATGCCCATTGCACACCCCCTCTAAAGCAGCTAGCTAGAAATTCTTTAATGCCTTTAAATATGCCTCTTCTTCAAAAGGTTCAACGGGATCTTTCGCTTCATCGACACGAAGAAAATCCAAAGAGATAAAAAGGTCTTATATCCTAACGTTAAAACCTCGATACACGAAAGGAAACGATTATGGGTGGACGCGGTGAAGGGGAATAGTACACGATTTCTCGAAGCTTTCCTTTCCATGTTAAAGTCACGCTTCATCACCCACAAACCCTTCTTTCTCGCGCACGCCATCACCTACGCCTGTAAATCCCGATGTAAAACATGTACCTACTGGCAGATGTCCCCCAAACAAAAGAACGATCTGTCTACCGAAGAGGTCTACACGCTCCTCGACGAGGCATACGACTTCGGCATGCGGGGCTACTACCTCTTCGGGGGGGAACCCCTCGTTAGAGATGACATCGAAGCCGTGGTGGAATACGCGAAGAACCTAGGCTTCCTAACGACCATGAACACGAATGCTTCCCTGCTCGAGGAGAAAGCCGCGTCGTTGGGGGAGACTCTCGATTTCGCCTTCGTTTCCTTGGATTACTTTAATGATCACCACGATTTCATACGGGGTAAGCCTGGGGCCTTCAAGGAGGTCATGCGGGGGATTGAGCGGATCCGGAAGGGAGGTCGAACGCGCGTCACACTCGTTACCACCATCAGCAGTCTGAACTTCGATGCCATCGAGCCCATGGCTCAGTTCGCCCGGGATCTGGGAGTCGGCATCTCCTACAACGCGGTTGAGCCCACGGTTCAATTGAGCTTCGAAGAGGGCCGCACCGCTTCACCCGTGAAAGCCTATGGCCTAACTCCGAAGCAACTACAAGCCTTCTACGACACCCTCCTCCGATTGAAGCTGGAGGGCTACCCCCTAATGGAGACCTCCTACGTGTTGAAGAAGTACGCTGAGGGATACCCCTACACCTGTCACTTCCCCAAAATCTTCGTCTACGTCTCCCCCGACAAGAAGATTTTTGACTGCACCTACAGCCACACCTACGATCTGAAAACAGGGTCCCTCCAAGACTACTTCTCCAGTCCCCTCTATAAGGAACATGTTACGAAGGCAGAGACATGCAACATTTGCGTCCGCACCTGCGTTCGAATGTATTCGTACGCCTACGCTCTCAAACCCCTCAACTTCATCAACCTCTACAACGACGTCAAAATACTGGTCAACCAAAAGCAACAAAAGCTATCATAACCAGTGACCCATCTGAAGTCCTCCATTGTGTTGGAAGCATCAGCCGAACTTTCTACGAGATTGAATGACAATCTATATATCTTTGAAGGAGACTTTTGTTTGATTGGCTGGGGACGTGGTCTAACTCGGTATGACACTGAGGGGTTTCCAATCGGCCACGAAATGGCTGTACGTTCAGGCCTCTCGGCATAAAGTCGGGCTCCAGAGTTCAGAAAAAACGTTCGCGGACCACACTGGTGGAATGACGATGTTCTGGAGCGGTGATACCCGGATGTTGGGAGTTCAAATCTCCTCGTCCCCACCAACGACATCCTCGCCCCCATAACCGATTTCTCTGATTTTGCTTTGTGGCTGAAACGTAAGCACCATATTATGGACATCACGATTGCAGTTAAGATAAGGAAACTGAAAGCCATAAGCAGAAAAGTAAACTTATGGGACGTCGAAGCAGTACACAACTACATT
>DAOVBJ010000169.1 GCA_030670615.1 Candidatus Bathyarchaeota archaeon
GAGCGAACTGTATTCTAAGCTAAGCATGTCCGTATAGCTAGCTCGTGTTTCAGATTGGACGCAGCGTAAGCCGCTAACATGAAAATGGCAAAGTCTGGTGGTTGAGAGTCATAGTCTAACCAGAGCGGTTGTATATCCAAATCTGGATGAGGATTAATGGGTGGGAACGATGCAAAGAAACTTGACCGTTTTTTCGCCAGTGTTTTTAAACTGATGTTTTTCGTTTTGAGGAATAAAAATGACGTCGCCAGCACCGAATGGTCTATCAAGGTCCTCACCAACCACAAGGCCCTCACCTTCCAGAATGAAGACTTCGTGTTCCCACGGGTGGTTGTGATAAGGACTGTTCCCTCCAGCCGCCATCTCAAACAGCCTCATTGCAAAGTTTTCGGCACCCATGTCCTTCGTTATAAGCCATCGCACCCGCAATTTGGATGCGCCTTCCTCTGCGTCTTCCGCCGCAACGTCTGTGTAATGAAGGATTTTCATGGTATTCAACTCCAAACAAACATCTAGTCTTTCAGCATTTAAATAGCTTTTTCCACTTCAAAGAGGAAGCTTGTAGCAAGCTATTTACTAGAAACAGCGACACCACCGTAAATGCGGGAAATATTTTCATTTCTCTAGTGCGGAAAATTGAGGGTGATATTACTTCACAGTTAACGGTTGCTTCCGACAACGGGGTACTGGGGCGTGTGATGTATACTTAGGAAAGGCGGAGCTCAAGCACGATGCCGTTAGGGTCCTTAAAGACTACACGCGTTGGAGTAGACGACGTAAATTCAACACCAGCCTTCTTCAACCGTTGACACATCTCTTCCAGGTCATCGACGAAAAAGGAAATGTGTTTTATTCCCGTTTCCTCACGCGTCAAAGTTGGGCCCTCAACCGTCCTGTTGGGGTCCATGAAGCCGAAGAACTCCAGCATTGCGTAACCCCCTGCCTCTAAAAACGCCAGTCTCGTTCCTCGCTCCTTGTTTTCAACCATTCGTTGAATGGTGAAACCCATGTTGTTTACGTACCAGTCGATCGTCTTATCAAAATCCTTCACGGTAATTGCTACATGATCAAACGATTTTATCAACGCGTTCTTCTCCCATCAAGTAATTAGGATACACTCTCTTCTCAACGTATTGAAGTTATCGATTTCATCCATTAATCGTACGCCAGAAAGACACCAGTCTAGTTAACTAAGTCACAGTGAGGTTGCAAGGTGGCCACCACGCTGCGTCATACCTTGTTAAAGACAGGTTGCTTTGTCGCCAAGACTTCGGGGAAACGTCACGTGTTTAAAGGTAATTGGTCCACGCATGGATTATCGCCTTGTCTGCGTCTCCGAAGCCGGTCATGAGCTGGTTCCAGTTCGTGGTAACATCACCGATGGCATACAGACCAGGGATCGGTTGATCGTCAGTGGCTAGTACTCGGGAATCGTCGTCAATGACGACGTAGCCTGTGTCGTCGATTGTCCCGCCAAGCATAATGGCGAGGTCGTTGTTGATTTTGTGGAACCCCATGGCGGAGAAGGCGATGTCGAAAATCATCTCCTTACCACTGGCTAACCTCACCCCAAACTGATGGTCCTCCACGCCAAAAAGGGACAGAATTTCATCTGTAACTACATCCACGCCGTTCGAGGTTAATCTCTTTTTCAAGACTTTCGTCTCCTCGGTTTCAGTCCCGTTTTTGAAAAGAGCTGCCTCCTGGGTTAAGATGGTTACCTTGGTGGCCTTGAAAGAGAGTAAATCGAGGGCGGTGAGTAGGGCCGTCTTTCCATTACCGATGACGGCAGCGTCCTTTCCAAGGGCTTGGAAGCCGCTACAGAGCACACAGTAACAGAGAAGACTGTTGTTAGAATAAGGTAAGATAGGTGTAAGCTCCCCGCCGATCAGGGGTTGCCTGTCCACCA
Source organism: Candidatus Bathyarchaeota archaeon (assembly GCA_030670615.1). Classification (GTDB taxonomy): domain Archaea; phylum Thermoproteota; class Bathyarchaeia; order RBG-16-48-13; genus DAOVBJ01. Next base: position 1,910 of record DAOVBJ010000169.1, read on the forward strand.
CTCCCGTTGCCAAGACAACGACTCTGCTAGTATAGGTTCTTTCGTTCTTTGTGGGATAATGGATTCCTCTGAGCACAAACAGGTCGTCGCGACGTGTTATGGCTTCGATTGTGACGAAGTCGTCGATGCTGACATAATCCTTGTGCAGGACAAGGCCCTTCCTGAGTTGATTGATCAAGTCTTTCCCAGTCATCCCCTCGGGGTGTGTAGGGAGGTTATGAAACATGGGTACATTGAAGCCCCGACTCCATTTTCGGCCTTTATCAACAACACGAGTTCGCAGGAGCAATAAAGCACTCCGGAATCCCGCGTATAACCCCACCGGACCACCGCCAACTACGACCACGTCATAGGATCCGTCACTCACGATGTACATCACACTCTTCTTTGAAGTCATCCGAAATAAGCACAGGTGAAGGAGACGTATTTAAACACACCACTACCCTCTAGGTAGCTAGTTCGTAGTAATTTACAAAAGAGCAGGACGTAGGGCATAATTATTTTTAATTCGTTTGAGATCCATCCTTCCAATCTGACTCCTGATAGCTTCATCTCGACGAATACATTGAAGACTGCGGTTCACAAAATATCAGCAGCAAAGGGACAGAGAACACCGTTTGAAACACTTGGAGTGCTTGTGAGGCTACACGTTTACGGTAACTTTTTCTTCTCAAAGGGCGTCACTATGAGGATGGTGGTGGACATGAAGAGATGAAGACTATAAATCTCGTGCGGTTGACGCTGATCGTGTTGCTGTGGGGATCCGCTTTCCCTCTGATCAAGATCGCTCTCTCGGGGGTTCCGCCGGTCACACTTGGTTTTCTAAGGTTCCTTGTCGCAGCACCCATCCTCACTCTCTACGCGTACGTTAAAGACTCGAAAGGCTTCCGAAGCCTATTTCGTAACAACGTGCCTGCGCTCGTATTGATGGGGTTAACGGGCGTGATGGGGTATCATGTCTTCCAGAACATCGGTATTCAATATACCTCTGCAACGAATTCAAGCATCATCATTTCCTCAAACCCGATAATTCTCGCGGTTCTCAGCATCCTCTTCTTGAGGGAAAAGGTCAACGCGACCCAAGCATTAGGCATCGTCATCGGCTTCTTAGGTGTAGTAACAATCATCCTAACAGGAGGTCAAGGACTATTGATAGGCTCATCCGGCTTCGTGGGCGACGTATTGAGTTTAGGAGGAGGCGTTTCTTGGGCCGTCTACTCGATTGTCGGGAAGAGGCTCTCAACCCACGTCAATCCAATAGGGCTCACCGCGGCGTCAACGATTTTTGGAACCGTCTTCCTCATTCCTCCCACACTCCTCCTTGAGACACCGCACTTACCTACAACAAGCGTGATCTGGCTTGCCATTATAGCCTTGAGCTTAGGCGCCTC
>DAOVBJ010000013.1 GCA_030670615.1 Candidatus Bathyarchaeota archaeon
AATCTTCGGACGTTTGTATAACTTTTATATTGTTACACGCTAGTCTATCCCAATGTGAAAAGGTGTTGTTATGGCGAGAACTTCCCGAATATCGGGCTTCTATAAACTCCCTCCGAAGGAGAGACTTGAGCATGTAAAGGCTTTCGCCGGTCTGACCGACGATGAAGCCAGAATCGTCTTCTCAACAGGCGCCCTCAGCATGGATCAAGTTAACCGCATGATCGAAAACGTGGTGGGGGTCATGCCCGTACCCCTAGGCATCGCGGTAAACTTCCTCATCAATGGAAAGGACTACCTGATTCCCATGGCCATCGAAGAGCCCTCGGTATTGGCCGCTGCCAGCTACGCTGCGAAGATGGCGAGGGCCAGGGGCGGCTTCACAGCCAGCACGACGGAACCCGTAATGATCGGTCAAATCCAGGTCGTCGGCATCGAAGACCCTCACAGAGCTAGGATCGCGGTTCTGCACGCAAAAGACGAGATTCTTGAGAAGGCCAACGAACAAGACCCCATCCTCATCTCGGTGGGTGGAGGCGCTAAGGACCTGCAAGCGAAGGTGATAGACACCTTTCGAGGGCCCATGGTCATCGTGGAACTCCTCGTAGATTGCAGGGACGCAATGGGCGCCAACGCCGTCAACACCATGTCTGAGGCCGTTGCTCCCCTCATCGAAAGGATCACAGGGGGGAGAGTCTATTTGCGGATAATCTCAAATCTGGCTACGAAGCGTTTAGCCCGAGCTAAAGTTGTTATAGCCAAAGAGGAGGTGGGTGGTGAAGCGGTCGTGGATGGAATCGTCCAAGCCTACGCCTTCGCTGCGTCTGACCCCTACCGCTGTGCAACCCATAACAAGGGGGTGATGAATGGGGTCTCCGCAGTGGTCTTAGCGACGGGAAACGATACGCGCGCGGTGGAGGCTGGAGCCCACGCCTACGCGTCCATATCTGGCCGATATAAGCCCCTCACCGTCTGGGAGAAGACTCGAGAAGGCGATCTCGTGGGAACCATTGAGTTACCCGTGGCAGTTGGACTCGTGGGCGGGGCGACGAAAGCCAATCCCGTGGCTAGAGTCAACGTGAAGATCCTCAGCGTAAAGACCGCTACCGAACTCGGTGAGGTTCTAGCGTGCATCGGGTTAGCCCAGAATTTAGCAGCTTTGCGAGCTCTGGCCGATGAGGGCATTCAGAGGGGGCACATGGCCTTACACGCTAGAAATGTCGCGGTGGAAGCTGGCGCCACTGGAGATTTGGTGGATGCACTGGCTCAGAGGATGGTTGAAGAAAAGATGATTAGATTGGACAGAGCCCAACAGCTGCTCCACGAATTGGGTGCAGATACGCGTTCGACGTGACCCCTAGACGAAGACGTATACCATAACTTTCAAGATGTACCTGAACAGTTAAAGAACATGGAGACATGTCATATGAAGGTTAAAGACATATTTCTTCCCGAAAACGTCTATTATACCAAGGAACATGAATGGGCGTTGATAACTGAAAAGGGCTTGGTTAGAATTGGGATATCGGATTATGCCCAAAAAGAGTTGCATGAAGTGGTTTTCGTGGATGTTTCCAGTAAGGGGGTTCTCGTCAAGCAGATGGAGCCTCTGGGGACAGCGGAGTCTGTGAAGGCGGTATCCGAGTTCTTCAGCCCAGTCTCCGGAGAAGTCGTTGAAAGAAACGACGAACTCGTGTTAAACCCTGAACTTGTCAATAAAGAACCCTACGGCAGAGGTTGGATAGCACTCATCAAACCCAGCAACCTCGAAGCAGAGATCGAGCGCCTGATGAAGCCCGCGGAGTACGGAAAATACCTTGAAAAACTCCTGCAACGGAAACGCCAAGTATAATCAACGACACTAATTGGTTTAGTATCAGTTGACACCTGAGAAAAAGATACATGAAACGTCTTGAAGAGGTTTTTACATGTTCACCTTTGAGAAAGAACAGAAAGTTTTCGATATAGCCGGCGTCAAAATCGGTGGTCAGCCCGGGGCCTTCCCAACCGTCTTAATTGGAAGCATCTTCTATGACAAGCACAAGATCGTGACGGACGCGAGGCGAGGCCTCTTCGATGAGGCGAAGGCTGAAGACCTCATCAATCGGCAAGAGGAGATGTCTGACCAAACCGGAAACCCCCATATCCTAGACGTAGTGGGCTCGACATCTGAAGCCTTGGTCAAGTACATCGAGTTTGTTTCACGGGTGACCAAGAGCCCGTTTCTCGTCGATAGCCCCCACTCCGAAGTACGATTACACGCGATTAAGCATTGTGTGGAGGTAGGTCTTCAAGAGAGAGCCATCTACAACTCCTTAGATGAGAACGTGAAAACGGAAGAGGTCGACGCCCTCAAAGACATCGGGGTGAAGGCCGCGGTTGTACTGGCCTTCAACTCCTCTGACCCCCGGGTCGAGGGCAGGATGCAGATTTTATCGGGGTCCCGAGAGCGGAAAGGCCTCTTAAAGGTGGCTGAAGAAGCCGGTATCCAAAAGCTTCTTGTGGACACCGCTGTTCTCGACGCCCCTTCCATCGGAACCTCTGCGAGAACCGCATACCTGGTGAAGAACGAGTTTGGGCTACCGAGTGGATGTGCCCCCTCGAATGCGATGTATGCCTGGAAAACATTGAACCAACTCGGGCCCTACGCGGTTCCCACGTGTCGAGCTGCCGCACACGCCTTTCTAACTGTTCTGGGTGCTGACTTCGTGTTATACGGCCCGATTCGACATGCCGAGATGATCTTTCCTGCCTGCGCTATGATGGACGCCTTCGTAGGATACGACAGCAGATGGCGAGGGATCAGACCGACGCCGCCCCATCCTCTCTACAAGATCTTTAAACCGCGTTAAGTTAGGTTAAAAGGACGAAGCCACTTAAAATATAAGTTATTTATCTTTATGTTTCTACCAAAAATTTATTTGCTCAGCTAGTTAGCTTCCTCTCGCTTTCCAAGCGTCCGTCATAGGCTTTCGTAAAGAGCTCGACCAAGCCTTCCACTGTAACTTTGCGGGGATTACGTGCCACATGCTTAGGGCTTCTGAACACGTTTCGAGCTATCGACGGGATCATCCCCCGCGTCACACCCACCGCTTGGAGGGACGTGGGCATGTCTAGGTCCTGTAAAAGCTTCTTAAAGCCTACCGCGCATCGGAAAGCTGAGCTTCGCAGGCTTAGGCCCTCTGTGGACTCACCTAATAACTCGGCGATTGTAGTGTGCTTTTCCAAGTTAGCTAAGGCGTTGTATTCCAGCACATAAGGCATTGTGGTTCCTATGGAGTAGCCGTGGGGGAAATGAAGGCCCGTCGCGGGATACACGTATGCGTAGCCACACGCGTGGCCTAGAACGGTTCCAGCGTTTCCAAAGGCCATGCCAGCGAGTAAGGCTGCAAGGGCCATGCCTGCTCGAGCATCCATGTTTTTCCCGTCTTTATACGCGGATCGAATGTTTTTTATTACGAGGCTTATTGCCTTTAGCGCTAAGATGTCGGTTATGGGACTTGCCTTCAGGGACACATAGGCTTCAAGGGCGTGGCAGAGGGCATCTACGCCCGTGTAAGCGGTTAATGAAGGCGGCAAGGTTCTGGTTAACCCTGGTTCTACCAAGGCTACGTCAGGGTACATGAGGGGACTATACAAAGCGTACTTAACCTCGGGTGTAGCGAATACCGCCGCGTTTGAAACCTCACTTCCCGTGCCAGCGGTAGTGGGTATTAGAATGAAAGGAGCTGGCGGTCGTTGAAAAGGCTCCTTAACCCAGTCCTGAAGACGTCCTTGATTGGTGACCGCTGCAGCAGCGGCCTTAGCTGTGTCAAGGGAACTCCCGCCGCCTAAGCCTAGAACACTGTCGTAGTCTTCGTCTCTAACGAAGTCTATCGCGGCCTCTCCCACGGACAGCGCAGGCTCGGGCTCCACTTGGTTCCATAGACCGTAGTCGATCTCCTCCTGCGCAAGAACGGCTATCACTTTATCAACGATCCCTGCTTTCTCAACGCCGGGATCCGTAATGACTGCGATCCTGTGTACACCGATGCTTTTTGCTTCTTCCCCAAGTTGCTTTAAAGTGCCTCTACCGAATAATATCTTTTTAGCCGTTTTAAAGCTGTGTATTTCCACACTCATTCCTCAAATACCTATCTCAAGCCCTCAAATCTAATAAAGCAATAGGGTAAGAAACGGTTGAGGTGGGGAACTCCTTCTTAGCGTAGAAGGGAAAGGAAGTAGTGACGTGTTGGAGAAACCAGCTACCAACAATGTAGTCTGCTAGCTAGCTTTATTGAATTTACAGTTTTCTATAAGAGAATGCCTAAAAAGCGTGTATTCTAGGGCCCTAAAGCGTTAATTCTAGAAATTAATTGGGATGGGTATCCATTTATTGTTAGTTAGTTAGGCCACTGCTGTATGTACAGGTGGATGGGCCTCTGTCCCTTCTTTCATCGTGTGGAGGAGGGGTATATTGAAAAAATATTTTTTCTGGGAAGGAGACTAAATTGCGGCGTGTTTCATCAAAGGCACCCATAAACTGCCCATTGGAAAGGCAAATCACACGGTTATACTACGCATTATCCCTAGTTAAATTCGTCTGAAATACGAGTGTTAAAGGGTCAGTGGGCCCAATGCGTCAACTTGGTGTACACAGTGATGAGATGGGTCGACGCAGATATCATCGGTTCCAGGCTTACGGCCTCCTCAGCGGATTCGAGCCACGCCGATAGCAGCCCAACTCATTCGAAGCTAGCCTGCTCTAGCTATTAAACTCAGATTGAAAAAGTGTAAAATGAAATGTATAGCTAGATCGGAACTTAGATGTTAAGGATACCACGTCGAGGAGAGATGTCGTACTTGCGTTTATGCTGATCGTCTGCAATCACTTGGCTTTCACATCCGTGTTGCCGCGGCCTCCAAGTCAAGTCCTAGTTCCATCAAAATCTTCTTCGCTTTCTTCGCGTTCTCCACGAGGATCTTGCTTGGCGTCTGATCGATAAAATTATACATTTCCCTCATGGGTTTGAAGTATCTTTCGAAGTCCTTGTACGCAAGCATCCGTCGATCGCCATAACCAACCGGTGGAGCTCCGCGTAACCTCTTTTGTACAATGCTTTCAAGCCTTTCCATCACGTTGCGAACTTCGCCCCGCTTTATCCCTGCTTTCACAGTAGCGTCCGCAACCCACGCTCTAAAGTCTACGTGGTAGGGGGTTGGATTACTCCCTGTCGTGCAGACGAGATTACACCCCATCACCGTGTTTGCCACGGTGTCTCTTGCGATAGAGAGTAGCTCCACCTCGCTGCCTATGCCTCCGATGCCAGCCTGTCCCTCTATCCCGCCGAAGTGAATGATGTTGGTGTTCCGCGACAAAGCCCTGTGAATAACGTATGTGGGCCAGATGGGTGAACGAAGCGTCGGCGCTTTCCTATCTTGGCCCTCCATCTCCGGTGTCCAACGTGCGGTGAGGCTTCTCGAGCCATGAACAGTGCCCCCGTACTGGAAGATGTCTCGATAAACCATCCACGCCGTGATGCCCTTGGCTATGGCCTCAATCGTCGCCCCTTCCACTCCCCCGCAGAAGCCTCCTATGACGGAGAAGCAGCCCCCATTCACTTTATAGCCCCCGTATCCCTCGTAGGCGATGGCGGTTGCAATGTAGTCGGCTTCCACCTTCATATCCGGGAGGATAGAGAGGAGGAGGCCATCCGTCCGCCTCAAACCCGTGTCTGGGTCAATTGGCGCGATCAAGGCCCCCGCCCGCGTCAGGATGGGGTAAAGGGTTATCGCCATACCCGGCCTGCCTGCCTTCCGCACAGCCTCCCGCATGATCGCGAACTCTCTTTTAGCAGCGTAGACCGCCATCGGCAGCCCATGTATTTCATAACCATCGACGTGAGCGAGGTTGAATCCCTCGATTAAGTCTCCTCGAAGCACCCTTGCATACGCCGTTTGGGCCATCGATGCCGTATCCTGAGGCCAGGGACAGTGTCCCCCACTGATGACGTTAACGGGCTTATGGTCCTCTGTCACCCGCTTTCTCACCACTCGAGCGTCCTTGCCCTCGCCCACGGTTACCTCTCGTGGTGCTGACTTAACGGCTTCCCGCACCTCCTCTTCGTCGAAGTGGATGACGCGATTCGTCGTGATGCAGTAGACACCGGTCTCGGACAGGAAGTCCACTGCGGCACTGAAAGCTGCATCCACGTAGTCGTCGTCCACATCGAGGAAACGTTCAGGTCCCGAATACGTTAACTTGTGATCTGATGCGAGTTGCTGCATCTTCCGGAAGAGCCCCATGTTCCACTCCTTCTCGCTCATCCTCGGGCCTCTGTAGGCTCTCTCCGCGATCTCTAAAAGGCTTATCACTCGACTCTTACTCCTTCTAATTCAATTTTCTTTTTCCACCTATACCTTGGTATCAACTCGATTCTACGTTACTGGTTGACCCACAATCCACGTGTCGGGGTGAGGTCGTCATGTATATTGGAATTCGAGTCCGAGGTCAACCAAATCCTTCTTGACCTTACGATAGATCTCTTGGTATTCGTTGCTTGGTTTGTGCTTCACGAGGTCGTAGCACTCCTGGATTGTCTTTCCCTTCTCCGGCGAACGACCCTTTAACCGGTCAGCGATCTGTTGAAGGATTTTTCCCGCTTCCTCCCGCTTAAGCTTGGCCTTCACCGTCGCATCTGAAACCTCTATCATGAACTCGGGTTCCACAGGTGTCTGCCCGGCGTTCATTCGAGCCCGACTCACCCTGGGAGCGTAGAGGGCCGCACCATTCACCGTGGCCTCGATGCTTCGAAGGGCGTTTTCGAGGAGGCCGGTTTCAGTGCATAGCTCAGAGCAGGTGATGTTCCACTCCATGTAGATCATATTCGTGTTCCGAGACAGGGCTTGAAAGACGACGGATCGCGCCCAGTTCACGGGATGAAGAACGATGCGCTCACCCATCACGTATGCCAAGTGCTCGACTCCCGTGTAGTGAAGGGAGTCTCCATACGCTATGTAGCCGATGATCGGCCTGACGATTCCTTCGATCATCGCGCCTTCAGGGCCCCCGCAGAAGCCCCCTGCCATACCAAAGCTCCCGTTTACCGCGAAGTACCCGTAGTTACTGAAGACGATGGCCGTCGTTATGTGATCGTACTCCACCTTCACGTCGGGGAGGGTGGACATGAGCAAACCGTCGGTAGGCCGCAGCCCCAACTTGGGATTCATGGGTGCGATGAGGGATGAGGCCCTCGTGGATATGGGGTAAAGCACGATGGCCAAGCCGGGTCGACCCGCCTTCCGCACCCCCTCCCGCATCCACGCGACTTCTCGAATCGCGGCGTAGGCCTCAAGGGGTTGATCGTAGACATCCCGTCCATCCACGATGGGAAAATTGAAGCCTTCGATGAAGTCAGTTCGCGGTATCTGGGCGAAGTTCTTCGCTACCAGCGGCCCCAGGTCCTCAGTGAAGGGAGCATGATGGCCCGGATTGATGTTGATCGGTTTACATCCATCAACGATCCCCTGTTTAAAGACACGTGCATCTATTCCCTCACCCATCAAAACCTGATCAGGCGCCTCTCTAACGGCCTTCCGTACCTCCTCTTCGTCGAAGTGGATGACGCGATTCGTCGTGATGCAGTAGGCTCCGACATCCACAATGAAGTCAAGAGCGGCCTCGAAGGCATCATCAGCGAGGTGGTCATCCGTGTTAATGAACTCCTCTACGCCCCGAGAGCTCAGGTCATACTCTTTTATTAGCTCCTGCATCTTCCGGAATAGCGTCAGGTTCCACTTCTTCTCCTCGAGCCGCGGCCCAGTACGCGCTCTCTCAGCCACCTCAATCAATTCGATCACGCGAACACCTGCTCTACTTCTCAGTCCACCCTTTACTCATCGACACCGAGCAGTCGCTTCGCCTCAGCGATGCCCTCCACGGCGTCCCTGCCGTATCCATCGGCGCCAATCTCCTCCGCCCACTCCCGAGTAACGGGTCCACCACCCACCAGCACCTTAATTCGATCCCTCAAGCCAAGTCTCACCAACTCCTCCACCAACTCCCTCTGGTAGGGACGCGTCGTCGTCATAAGGGAGGAGACCGCTATGAGGTCAGCATCGAGTTCCTGCGCTCGCTCCACGAGAACCTCGGTTCTCACATCCTTCCCGAGGTCGAAGACCTCAAACCCCGCCGATTTAAGCATCATAACGACCACATTCTTACCCAAGTCGTGGAGGTCCCCCTCCACCGTCCCGACAACGATCCTCCCTCGCTTCACTAATCCGATACGATCCTCCGGAATTGCGGCTACCAAGACCTCCATCGCGTCAGTTGTGGCATCAGAAGCCATTACGAGGTGGGGAAGGAAGATCTCAAAACGTTGGAACCTCTCGCCCATCTCTCGAATTCCAACGGCAATACCCTTTTCGATGGCTTCGACAGGGTCGACTCCCGCCTTAAGGGCCTCTTTCGCGACTTTTGTTGCTTCGTCGGCGTCGTAATGCATGATCGCCTCTCTTAACCTAGTAATGTAGTCACTCGTCTTCAACATGATTACCCCATTCAAGGTTAAGTATCGTCTCAGAATTAATAAGACGTTCGGTGTAGAAGCTAGCTAACTGAAAGCCCTTTCGTGGAGTAAAACCGTCACTCAGAAGATCGAGGGTGCTGGAGGGTGAATTTTATTCTCAGTAGACGAATCGGAGGAAGCGGGCGATTAAGCGTGAGAAAGCCTTTAGCCTATATAAAAGTCACGTTGAGAGGGAGAACGAGGAATCGGTGTTCCCCTCCAAAGCCGCTTGGACTCGGTTCTCTGAAGAACTATAGCCCTCCCGTTAGGAAGGTTAGCTTGGCTGAGGCTGCCCGGTAAATAGCTCTTTGAGTCACCCCCAAATACTTTTGTGGATAAGCGTCCAGGTGGAAGAGGAGGCTTCGATAATAGACTGGGTCTCGAAGCTGCTGGCTTGTGGTTTTCTCCATTTCCATGGCTCCTGCTAAAGCCTGTAAAGCCTGCCTCATGAATTCTGTGCCCACATTAAGCTTATCGAGGAGGCAGCTGGCGATGGCCGATCTTAGATCGGCGTCACTCACTCCCGTTCCTCCGTGCAGGACCAGGGGGATCCCGGGAATGGCTTCCCTGATTCTGCTGAAGAGCCCCAGCTGTAAGCCTCGGCCCTTTGGGGAGAGCCTATAATGCTCATTGCCGACGCTCACCGCCACAGCCACGTCCGGGAAGGCTTTAACCAGAATGGCTAAGGCAGAGGGGTCTGTGAACTCTGTCTCCACGGCACCCTCCATACCAGGGATCACGCCAACCTCCAGCTCGATGCTGGCCTCATACCTCGCCGCCAGCTCGACGAACCTCTTTGAAAGAGATATGTTCTCCTCAATGGATACCGCCCTCCTCCCGCCCATAGAGGGGTCATACATTATTCCGCTCACACCTGCCTGGAGAGCCCGCTCAGCCGCCTCATAGGTCAGGGCGTGGTCTAGTAGAAAAGCCACTCTCTTCTGAGCCCAACGGTCGCTCCCTCTAGATCGGTTCTGCTCTTCGATGATTCTTGACGCGAAGTACGCAGTGTCTTCAACGCAGACCCCGAAGCTCCACTGCACACCTTCAGATATAGCTAGGATCAGGCCTGTGGCCTCCGAATCGACGAATGCTTCTATGAACGGGACGATCTGGCTGCGATGCCTTATATTGGCCTGCATTAATGCCAGAGGCATACCGACCACCGGCCTCAATAGCTCCATGGGTGTGGTGAACTGCCTCCGGGTAGATCGCCCGACCTCGGTGAATTCCACGTCCTCGGGAAGGGGTGTTCTCGGTGTGAGGATGACTCTTCCCCTTTCTTGATCATTGCTTTTCATGTAGATGCCTCAGCTCACTCATCATTTAGTCAGCTTCTCGATTATCCCCACGTATGTCTCGGGGACGCCGACGTTGCCAGGGCCCAGGATCATGATCATCTCCTCCCCTGGGAATCTCTCGTTGTTCTGGGGCAGTATCTTTACGATGGGGATTCCCGGGGCCACCTGTCCCATGACGTAGACCCTCTTCGCGCCCGAGCTGAGGAGGCCGGTGCTAGATGTAACCCCTCCCTTGAAGATGACGACGGCGGGGTTAACGCTGACCCGGTTGTATACTTCTTGGAGGGCTGCGGCGATCTTCTGCTGGTTGGTTGCCCTGGCTTCGTCTGAAAGACTTCCGGGAGGGTACTCCGTCCTGGGAACGGTGTAGACCAGGGCATGCTTACCCGCCTTGAAAGCCTCCTCCGTCCTCTCAAGCGCCAGATCTATCGCGTCCCCCCTGTCCTCGTCGCTCTTTAGGACCCTTATAACGTCTAAGGAAACTGGGGCCATGCCCGGGATCTTGTTTAGAGCGGTTTCCAGCTGGGTGTTCGAGAGCTCTACTATGGAACCCCACAGGCACAGAACCTTCCCCGCAAGCCTTTTACCTCCGAGGATTTCTTCAACTCTTAGCACTGGCATATCCATCATGTTGACCCTGGCCGGAGGGAGGGAGGCGGCTGAACGGTAGATATACTTCTTTCCCTCTCCCTCAGCCATAAGCAGTCCGAGGACGAAGACCTGTAGGTCGCGACTTGTGACAACGTCCAGCGTGATGACTCTGCCGTTCTCCGCCTCCAGCAGCCTCCTCCTAACCTCCTCAGGCCCGCCTCCTCTTATGGCGTCGATGCCTATGTGGAGTACATCTCCAGCCTTTAAGTCTCCAAGCCCTGAAGCGGCGAACTTGTACTCCACGTACTCTGCCATGTTCGAGGTAGGATATCCGAAACGCCTGTCCTGCGCAAACCGTGTCATGTGAACAGGCCTGTACCAGAAAGAGCCGTCCCCCTTCATCATCCTAAGCATGTGGACTCCGTTTACAGTGATCCTCCCCAACTCGGTTAGGAAGGCGTGGGTGACGATCAGCCCATCATGCTTCCCCACGTGAGGCTCCAGCGCGTCCATCAACGCCAGCGGCTCTAGGGGGAAGTGACCCCTCAGGGTCGAGTCGCTCCTGCTCCCGATCCTGAAGGTCAGCCCCTCCTCCCCAGCTGTCCACACTAGAGTCTGGGCGATCTCCCTATTCAGAGCCTCAGCCTGCCCCGCTGAGAGCGCTCGGGAGTTGGTCAGGATGAAGACAAGCCTGTGGCCAGCCTCTTTTGCAGCCCTTATCCCGGAGCGGATGCCCTGCTCAGAGTGATCGGTTATGAGGTACACGTCATGCGATTTTTGGACTCCCGTTGAATCATCTTCCAAGTAGACGACCAACTCATCCGACGCAGTCCGAAGCAACTCCTCGATCCTAGGGGCCAGATCCACCGGATACTCTGGAGGGAGGCTTGCAATCAAGAACTCCTCCCCCACGTCTTGAAACCCGTCTACCACCGCCTTACTCTCCTTCAAGACACATTTCACCATCCCTCTTCGACCATAAACAAGAGTCTTTAAAACAGATAAGGCGTTTTTAGGAGTTATGCCTTTCCCTCCAAGCTGGCTGGCTCATCCGACGCCCTCAAGCTTCTCGTACGGGAGAGCCGCGGTATCCGATAACCCGTCCCCAAGGGCCTTGTCGCGGACGAAAAGACTAAATCAACGGCTTTCATTAACCAGGTAAGGAGAGGCATCAATTTTGAAGGCTGTTCTGAAGACCGGGCCAGGCATCGGCGTCGAAGTACTCGACGTGCCGTACCCCAATTTAGACTCAACATCGGTTATCATGAAGACAATTGCGTGCGGCATATGCGGAGCCGACCTGGAGGTCTATCAAGGCAGACTCTCCAAATTAGCTAAGCTGCCGATGATAATGGGACATGAGGTTTCCGGAGAAATCGTCGAGGTCGGAGACGAGGTCAAGGACTTCACAGCGGGGGATAGGGTTGTCATCCAGCCCTTCACGGGCATGTGCGGTAAGTGCTACTATTGTAAGACGGGTCAAGCATGGTCATGCCCCTCAAGGAGAATGATAGGGGGAATGGCGGAATACGTGGCGGTTCCCCACGAAAACCTCTATCTCATACCCGAAAACGTGAAGCCTGAAGAAGCCCCCCTGTGCGAGCCCTTCGCGGTGGCATTACATGCGCTTCACGCCGCTTCCTTC
>DAOVBJ010000029.1 GCA_030670615.1 Candidatus Bathyarchaeota archaeon
AATGCAGCCGCGTTTTATTTGTTGGGCTAGTCGGGCGACGTCGGATAAGGCTTCTTCGGGGTTTTGCAGGTTTTTCTCGTAAATCTTCGCGTAGGCGCTTCCTACGATGACGCCGTCGGCGCCAACTGAAACCGCAGCCGCAGCTTGTTTTCGCGTCGAGATGCCGAAGCCGGCTAACACAGGCACGTTCGTGTGGGGTTTAACCCGTTGGATCAGCGTTAGGGTCGAATCCGTCAACCGCTCCCTAACGCCTGTTACGCCTTCAACGTTGATGACGTAGAGAAACCCAGATGCCGCGTCAGCTATTCGCTGTAACCGGTCGTCAGTGGTCGTGGGCGTTGCTTGCAAGATTACGCGAATGCCCTGTTTCTTTCCTTCATTTAGGAGATCGTGTGCTTCTTCGATGGGGAGGTTGGGTACGATTATGGCTTGGGCGCCTGCGGCTTTAATTTTTCTCATGAAAGTCTCAAGACCGGTTACATAAGGGATGTTGTAGTACGTCGTGACGATTATTGGGAGGCCAACTCCGCTCGTTCTCAGCTTTTTTATGCCTTCAATGCATTTGGTGGGGGTCATCCCGTTTTTCAGGGCTCGGTCACATGCTGCTTGAAAGGTTGCTCCATCTGCAGTGGGGTCGGAGAAGGGGATGCCGAATTCTATCATGTCGGCACCAGCATCTGCTAGGGTGTGGATTAGTTGGATGGAGAAGTCTTCACTTGGGTCTCCGTAGTAAACGTGGGGCATGTGGGCGCCTTCTCGTCGCGCCTTTAAGTCTCGAAATTTGTCTTCAAGATCCATAGTAATACCTCTCGATAGTTTCTAGGTCCTTGTCGCCTCGTCCAGAGTAGTTTATCACGATGACATCGTCTCGGTTAAATTCGTCTTTGTGATTCAGGGTGTAGGCGAGGACGTGGGCGGTTTCGAGGGCAGGTATCAAGCCTTCCGTCCGGCACATGGCTTTCACGGCGTCAAAGACCTCGGTGTCGAAGGCGTAGCACGCCTGCACTCTTCCAGTTTCACATAAAGAGGAGATTTCGGGGCCCCGTCCGGGATAGTTCAAGCCCGCGGACCGGGTCTTGGACGGCTTGATTTGCCCGTGCTCGTCCTGCAGAACCTGCATTACGGCGCCGTGGAGGACTCCAGGCTTCCCGAGTTGAAAGGCGGCAGCGCTGTTATCCGCATCCAAGCTCTCTCCGCCTCCCTCAACGAAGTAAAGTCGGACGTCCATATTAGCGACGAATGATCGGAAGGCGCCCAAAGCATTGCTGCCCCCGCTGCCACAAGCTAACACGGCATCAGGCAGCTTACTTTCTTTTGTCAGGATCTGCTCAGTGATTTCGGTACCGATTACGCTCTGAAAAGTTGCGACGATCTCGGGAAAGGGATGGGGGCCCACGGTGGACCCCATGAGGTAGTGAGTGGTTCGGGAACAGGTAGTCCACTCTCGCAGCGTGTCAGAAACGGCGTCCTTCAGGACCCCGGTTCCAGATGTAACGGGGAGTATGTTGGCTCCAAGCAGCTTCATCCGTTTTACGTTGCTCGCTTGCCGCTTGATGTCTTTTACCCCCATGTAGACCTCTGTTTCCAGCCCACAGATGTTTCCCGCCATCACGGTAGCGAGTCCGTGTTGCCCTGCAGCAGTCTCTGTGATCAAACGGGACTTGCCCATCTTCTTAGCTAAGAGGGCTTGTCCTAACGTGTTGTTAAGTTTATGTGATCCTCCGCACAACAGGTCCTCTCGCTTCAGGTAGACTCGGCATCCGACGAGTTTGCTGAAGTTCTTTGCATAGTAAAGCGGGGTCGGTCGTCCGCCGTAGTCCCGCAGTAAACCCGTTAATTCCTCTCTGAATTGGTGGCTCGCGTAATGCTTGTTAAAAGCCTCCTCCAACTCTATGAGAACAGGCATCAATATTTCGTTTACGTACTGCCCACCGAACTTTCCGAACCTTCCTTTTTTCAACGCGAGTCCCCTCCACACGACTTCGTGAAGAACACGTGTTTTCGTGGTGGAGTCAAAACCTCAAGAGGAATCATGGATTTTATCTTCCAATGGCGTGAGGAAGGGGATAGTGAGTTACTGGTCGTATACATTGACCTCCTTTACGTTTCTTATGAATGTTAAAACTTTCGTGGGATCCTTAGTTCCAGGATGTGATTCAACGCCCGTGGAAACATCCACGGCATATGGTTGAACTGTGTGAATCGCCTCTTGCACGTTTTCAGGAGTCAATCCACCCGCTAAAATCAGAGGCGTCGGGTGAATGGTCCGTTTCACGCGTTTACTCAAGTTCCAATCATGAACCAAGCCAGTTCCACCAGACATGCCCTGAGCAAAAGAGTCAAGGAGGACAGCGTCGAACGCTTTGGACGCGTCGGAAGCGCCTCCAGTAAGCATAACAGACCTTGCATTGATTGCTCGTATCAAAGAAACGTGCGAGAGGATCGTTCGAAGCTTTATCGTGTCTATCAGGATGTCTCCATGAAGTTGAACCGCGTTAGGACGCAAGCATTTACATGTTTGGAGGATTGCGTCGACGCTTTGTGGAACCATGACTAGAACGCTGGTCACAAAGAGGGGCACTTGGTTGATGAGTTTTTCAGCTTGTTTTTTGGAGAGGTTTCTCGGAGAAGAGGGTACGCCTACGACGAAGCCAAGGGCGTCGACACCGAGGGAGACAGCAGTCTGCAGATCTTCTTCTCGCGTTATGCCGCAGATCTTCACTTTCACGGTTCTCATAAGGCCATCACGAGCTCCCGAACTTTTTCTTCAATGTCTTCCATGTCCATGATGGCAGATCCCACTAAAAACGCTTGAGCACCCGATTCGTGAAGGAAGCGAATGTCGGCGGGCGTCTTTATGCCGCTTTCGCTCACGACGATTTTCTTGGTGGATGACACCGTCTGTAGAATTCTCGGTGTCGCGTTGAGATCCACGACGAATGTTCGAAGATCTCGGTTATTGATGCCGACTAAGTCGGCTTCGGTTTCCATGGCTGACGAGAATTCTGCTTTGGTGTGGGTTTCCAGTAAAACTTCGAGGCCATTGGCGTGAGCGTAGTCGATCAGATCTTCCGCGTCGCCTTCACCGTATCCGCGTTCAAATAGGGCATAGATGAGGAGAATGGCGTCGGCGCCGATCGCAGCGGCCGCATCTACCTGGGCGCGTGTGAGAAGTATGTCCTTCATGAGGAGGGGAAGACCCACCTGCGCTCGCACACGGATAAATGTGCGTAAAGACCCTTCGAAGTGTTTTGGTTCGGTGAGAATCGATATGGCTACGGCTCCACCTCTCTGAAGACTTGACGCGATTCGCTCTACCTCCCTGTCTTCGCGTATTAGGCCGCGGGAGGGCGAGGCAAATTTTATTTCAGTGAGGATGGGGGCGTGCGTACACGTGAGTATCGCGGTCGTTAGACTGCGCGGGGCATGTTTCCCTTCAAACGCAGCGGTATAATAGCCGTCGCGAATGGTCTTCTGCGCGTCCTGAGCCAAGGTGTCGAGAAAGTCAGCCATAGATCGATTCCAACCTCTCCAGTCGTGACGGGTTACCATTGGAAGCCTTGACCAACATCTTCAATCGCGTGTAGGCTTTGCCGCTGTCGATCGACTCGCGAGCCAATTCAAGGCCTTCATCAAAGACATTGGCCTTTCCGCCTACGATGATCCCCGCTGCGGCATTTATGAGAACGATGTCTCGCTTCGAGTCATCATGGTCATCTCTACCCGTTAGTATTCGGAAGGTGATCTCCGCGTTTTCCTCAGGTGTACCTCCTTGAAGCTCCGCGAGCTGAGCCCGTCGGAGGCCAAAATCTCGAGGCATCATCTCCACCGTTTGGATTTTGTCGTCTCGCAGCCAAGCCAGAAGGGTTCGACCGATCGTGGAGATTTCATCCAATCCGTCCAACCCGTGGACGACCATAGCCTCTCGGCAACCAAGCCGTCTCAACGCGTGAGCAAGAGGCGTGACCAACTCGTGGGTGTATACGCCAAGCAGTTGACTGTCGGCGTCCGCTGGGTTTGAAAGGGGGCCCAGAACGTTGAACACGGTTCGGATGCCCATGGTTCTCCGTGGTTCGGCGGCGTACTTCATGGCAGGGTGAAAGATAGGTGCGAACATGAAGCCGATGCCAACGTCCTCAATCGTGTGTTTCACCGTTTCCGGGTCTACCGTGAGGTTAAATCCCAGCCGTTCCAACACGTCTGCGCTGCCACTCTTGCTGGTAAAGGATCTGTTGCCATGTTTGGCCACCGCAATTCCGGCTCCCGCAACGATAAAGGCAGCGGTGGTGCTAATGTTGAAGGTCTTGACGCGGTCACCACCTGTCCCACAGGTGTCCACAAGACGCCCATTCACCGTCGGATGAATTCGATGGCAAAAGGTTTTCAAGGTGGTTGCGAGCGCTGCGATCTCTTCAGGCGTCTCCCCTTTCATTCGTAACGCTGTGAGGAAGGTGGCGATCTGAACGTCGGTTGCATGACCCGACATGATCTCCTTCATCGCTTCCTGCGCTTCCTCGTAGAGGAGATTTCGCCGTTCGACGAGTTTTTGGATGCAGTCTCGGATCAATCTAGCTTCCTCCTGCGTCCAGAAAGTTCTTTATCATTTTCATGCCGTCCTCGGTCAAGAAGGATTCGGGGTGAAATTGGACGCCTTCTATGGGGTAGCGGGTGTGGCGAACCCCCATGACCTCCAAGTCATCCACGGCCTCCGCGGTGATTTCGAGGCAGGAGGGGAGGGAGGTTTTTTCGGCGATGAGGGAGTGGTAACGTGTGGCTCGCAGAGGGTTCTTCACGCCTCTAAAGAGAGATTTGCCATCGTGTTGGATCATGCTGGTCTTGCCATGCATGAGCACCTTGGCCCGCACGATTCTGCCGCCGAATACATGGACGATGCCCTGACAGCCCATGCAGACTCCGAGCGTCGGAATCTTCGGGCTCATCTGTTGAAGGATCAGGGAACAGGTTCCAAAGTACCTGGGGTCCTCGGGGGTTCCCGGTCCAGGTGAAATGAGTATCCGGTCTGGCTCCATCTTCCGCGCTTGATCGAGGGAAATCTGATCATTCCGATAGACGATTGGGCCTCCTCCGAGCTCGCCAACGTATTGGACGAGGTTATAGACGAAGGAGTCGTAGTTATCGATGATGAGTGTCCTCATGATTACGCCTCTCCCGATGATTCTAAGGCCCGCATCAGGGCCCGTGCCTTGTGGTCGGTCTCAAACCACTCCCTCTCAGGAACGGAGTCCGCGACGATTCCGGCCCCGACCTGAATGGATGCTTGGTCTCCGTTTGCGATGAGGGTTCGGATGGTAATCGCGAAGTCGCTGTTTCCGTTAAACGAGAAGTAGCCCACCGCTCCAGCGTAGGGACCGCGCGCCGTTGGCTCCGCCTCTTCGATGATTTCCATGGCTCTCACCTTGGGGGCTCCGGAGACCGTCCCCGCCGGGAAGACCGCGCGTAAAGCGTCATAGCTGTCACAGCCAGCCTTCAGGGTGCCAACGACTCTCGAGACGATGTGTTGAACGTGACTGTACTCATGGACCTCCATGAGTTGGGGGACATGGACGCTCCCAAACTCGGAGACCTTGCCAACGTCATTACGAGCCAAGTCGACTAGCATTACGTGTTCCGCCCGCTCCTTAGGGTCGGCCAACAACTCCTTTGCCAGAGCCTGATTCTTCCGTTTGTCTGCTACGCGGGGTCTCGTGCCTGCGATGGGATACGTTTCCACGAGGCCATTGTCCACGCGGACGAGCATCTCTGGACTGGATCCAACGATCTGCCGCTCCTCCATTTTGAGGAAATACATGTAGGGCGAGGGGTTGATCCGTCGAAGAGATTGATAGAACCGAAGAAGGTCGCCATGGATGGTGAAGCCATATCTCTTGGACAGAACGACTTGCAGAATGTCGCCGGAGACGATGTACTCCTTGGCTTTCACAACCTCGTTTTCGAAGCGTTCTTGAGACATGTTTGTCTCGGGCTCCGTATACGTCAGGGGTTGAAGGTCAATGGGACTCGTCGATAGCTCTTCGAGGTCCTTTGACCTGTCCTGCGACGAATGATAGTAGATGGTTCGCTGACGCCTGTGGTCAAAGATGATTCCGTCGTCGTAAAGGGCCAGCTCGATATCCGGAAAGTGGAGGTCGTCCCTCGCGATCGCGGGCAGATGCTCCCAATAACGAATCGCATCGTAGCACACGTAGCCTACGGCGCCCCCAATGAAGCGCAAATCACTATAAGGAATATAATTGCTCTGCATGATTGCCTTGATGTTTTGGAGGGGATCCAGTACCCGCTCACGAGTTGAGGTATCTGCTCTTCGGTCATGAACCTCCAGTTCACCCGTTTGTACTCGGATCACTAGGCGTGGATCAAACCCGATGAATGAGTACTGCGCTAGCTTTTCAGGTCCCTCCATGGACTCAAGGATGTAGGAATAGTCATATAGCTTGTAGAGGTGGATGAAAAGATCGACGGCTGAAAGCGTGTTTGAGATATTCTTGAATTTCAGCGGGGAAAAGGCGTTACCCATCGGTCGTACATCGCGACCAAACACGATTCCCCATGTTATCTCCCTCAAATATATGGAACAGTCTAATACATTAATGTCATATTTAAGTCTTATGTGTATACTTCCGTACATAATCTTCACCGGCGCAGAGCCCACCAACAACCAAAAACTCGTAGAAGGCAAGTAGAAACAAAGAGGTGATTGCGAAAAGAGTCGTCATGAGGCAATACACTGAAAAACAGATTTGGCGCATACAAGAGGAAGGATCAGGTCATTCGCGTCATGGACGGGCTAACGAAAGGGGAGATCGCGTCGAGAGAGGAGAGCACGCAGGAAAAGGAGATGCTGTGTCCCCTTACGTGGTTAGCGTCAAGCCTGCCATAGATAACAACAGTATAGCACTAAACTCACGATCATTGCCAAACACCTGATAGAACGTTTTCACTTCGTTTGAAGGGTCTGCTCGCTCGTTCCGTCGAGCTCGCGACAATTGCGGTCGTAAGACCGGTCACCACAAGCTGCTCAGCAACAGGCTACCTTCTTTTTTCGGTGTTTCCAAAGCCGAGTTCCGAAAAACAACGCATTATCTTTTCTAATATGAGCATTGTCATCATCTCGACCAATTAAAAGAAACGTGAGTGAAATCTCTAAAATATATGCCTTGTCATAGCTGGAAGGAAGTTGGGGTGAAGCAACACAGAAATACGAGGGACGTCCTTAATTGCCAGTGGTAGTAAATACGAAGATTTCTTTGGGGTTTAAAGATGGAAAGACGGGTCTTAGGAAGGACGGGACATAAGAGCACACTGATCACGCTTGGCGGAGCAGCCGTACGCTCAACCAGCAGCAACGTTGAGCGCCTACTAACTACCCGCCAAGAATCAGAGGCGTTCATTAAGCTGGCTTTAGATCACGGAGTGAATCACGTCGATGTGGCGCCCACGTATGGCGGGGGTATGGCAGAGCCGATACTAGGCAAGTGGATCAAGGAGTATCGTGACAACCTATTCCTAGCGTGTAAGACGGGAAAGAGAACCAAGAAGGAGGCGGCTGAGGAACTCCGAAGCAGCTTGAAGCGCCTTCAAACCGACTACTTCGACCTCTATCAACTCCACGGACTGGACGACCCAGACGAACTCAAAACAGCACTCGGCGAGGAGGGCGCAGTCAGAGCGATCCTGGAGGCCAAGGAGCAGGGGCTGGTTAAGTACATCGGCATAACCAGCCACAACCCAGAGAACATTTTGAGGGCCCTCAAAGGCTTCGACTTTGACACAGTCCTCCTCCCGGTAAACTACGCTCTACACGCCCACCCCGAACCTCAGAACGACTATGAACCTGTACTCGCCTTAGCCAAAAAACGAAACCTCGGAGTCATCGCCATGAAGGCAGCGACAAAGAGACCGTGGCCCACCAACGAGAGAACCCATAACTGCTGGTATCAGCCCTTTGACACCCAGAAAGAAGTCGATGAAGCCATCTGGTTCACCCTATCCCAGGACGTCACGACGGCAGCGAGTAGCTCCGATATTCGAGTGGCCACGATGATGATCGACGCAGCCGAACGCTACACCCCCCTGAACCAAGAAGAACAACAGACACTCCTACGAAAAGCCGCATCGTATAAACCCCTCTTCCCCAGGGCTACAACGTAACTCCAGATTCATTTTGTCTCGTTGCATTAGCAATAAAGGAAAAATTAGCAGGTAAGAGGGGGAAGGATAGGCGCCTATAAGATATAGTCAAAATTATGGATAGGGCTTACAAAAGCTTACCAAATAAAATATCAACTCGAAGGAAGATATATAAAAATTGACGGTTAAATTTTTATTAATTTTTGGATGAGATAAAACTAGCTAGCTTAAAAAAATCTATGGAAAGCTAGTTAGGATGTTATGAAAAAAGGTTTTTTTATTTTTTTCGGTAAGACATACTTAAGGGCAGGTAAACTAAGGTTAGCTAGGCATCGTATTCTATTCAATGTACTATTGTAAAGTATGTTTAGTATATGTAATGACCAACAACAACTATAATATTATGCTTTTTTTTTATTGAACTTGTAGTTTCGGGAGATACTCATGGATATTCGGATTCGAGGTGCAAGCGAACATAATCTCAAAAATATCGATGTGCAATTCGGTGATGGGCTTACCGTAGTTAC
>DAOVBJ010000037.1 GCA_030670615.1 Candidatus Bathyarchaeota archaeon
AGACAACGATTTCTCCAAGATCGACTTAGTAATTCCCGCTAACAACAAAGGGCGGCGATCGCTCGCCACAATTTATTGGCTGCTAGCCAGACAGATCCTGCGAGAGAAGGGAGAGATCCCACCCGACGGTGACCTGTCAACGCCGATAGAAGATTTTGAGACCAAGCTTGTTGAAGTTCGCTCACAAGTCGAATGATAAGAGGCGGATAACTCGTTGAGAGAAAGCGTTAGGCTTCCCTGTCAGGCGGGAAGCTTCTACGCTTCATCGGAAAGAGCGCTGAGAAAGCAGATTGAAGAGTGCTTCAGGCATAATTTTGGTTCGAGAGCACTTCCCAATGTCAGAGAGCAAGGGCCTCGGAAGGCGATCGCCCTCGTCTCCCCCCATGCAGGGTACATGTACTCCGGCCCCGTCGCTGCAAAGGGATACGCCTACGTGGCTGACGATGGACGACCCGACGCCATAGTTATTGTTGGCCCCAACCACACGGGATATGGAACTGGGGTCTCAATCATGTTGGGCGGAGTCTGGCGAACCCCTCTCGGAGACGTTAGGATAAACGCGGAGCTGGCAACGGACATTCAAAGGTTCTCAAAATTCATTGATGTGGATTCGGGAGCACACCTCTACGAGCATTCTATCGAGGTGCAACTTCCCTTCCTACAATACGTTTACGGCTCCTTCCTGTTCGTTCCAATCTGTATGAGAATGCAGGACTTGAAAGTTAGTCGGGACGTTGGTGCCGCCATAGCACGCGCTTCAGCAGGAAAAAACGTTTTAATAATCGCGTCCACCGACCTTTCGCATTACGAACCTCAAAGCATCGCCGAGAAAAAGGATAGGTTAGCGTTGGACGCCATAAGTCACCTAGACGAGGAAGAGCTGCAATCCGTGGTCGAAGCCCGCGGCATATCGATGTGTGGGTATGGACCAGTGTCCGCAGCCATCGTGGCTTCCAAGACGCTGGGAGCGGAGAAGGCGGTGCTCCTACAACATAAGACCAGTGGAGATATGACGGGAGATAAACGGCAGGTCGTTGGCTATGCCTCCGCAGTCATGGTTAAATAGACTCCTAACACAATTTTATTGAGAAAGCTAGTTAACTATCTCTCCGTTAGGTTATCACTCACGAAGAAGGGATTTTTTGAAGGTAACGGCAGCCGCTCCGGGAAAAACCATATTGGTGGGCGAACACTTCGTCGTCTACGGCGAAGCCGCAGTAGTCATGGCTATCAACCGCCGTGTCCAAGTAACCGTGGAGGGCAGACAGAACCGTTCCCTGTACATCTCCTCCGACCTTGGTTTTTCAGGAAGCTTTGTCGAAGACGAGTACACTGCTGAAACGGGTGACGTGGGGGGCGAGAAGGTTTTGAAGCCCATAAAGATTTCAGCGCAGACCGTTCTCAATGCTTTTGAGGAGAAGAGGGGGCTAAAAATTGCGGTTAACTCCGCCATTCCCATGGCCGTTGGCTTAGGCTCTTCTGGGGCCTTGGCTGTTGCCACGGTGGCCGCTGTTGGAAAGTTTTTAGGCAGAGACTTATCGGAGGAAGAAATCGTCTCTCTTTCTACGGAGGCGGAGAAGGCTGTTCACATAAACCCTTCTGGAATCGATCAAGCCATCTCCACCTACGGTGGAGTCATCGTGTACAAGAAGGAAGAAGGCATAACCCGGCTAAAGACGGCGTCCGCCATCCCCCTCGTCATTGGAAACACGGGAATTCAACGGAACACGGGAACCCTAGTGGACAGTGTCAGGGTGAAGCGGAGACAGTTTCCCGAGATAATGAACTTGATGAACGCTGCTGCAAATCACTTGTCTCGACAATTCATTGAAGCCTTAAAAAGCGACGCTTTGAATAGGCTGGGGGAGTTAATGGACATAAATCAAGGCCTCCTGATGGCGATAGGCGTTTCCCATGAAGCGTTAGATCGGTTGGTGTATGCTGCGAGGGCAAGTGGCGCTGTTGGAGCGAAACTCACAGGTGCTGGTGGAGGAGGCTGCATGATTGCGCTCACACCGTTAGACGGGAGGGAACGGGTGTCCGAGGCAAGTCGCAGGGCGGGAGGCACGCCCATAATAGCGAAAAAGGCGGATCAAGGTGTTCACTGTTGGATACACGAGTGAAGCCCACAGTAGTGAAGCTCGGGGGCAGCGTTATCACCGCGAAAGAGAAGGCTTTCACCCCGAACATTCCCTCCATCAACAGGCTTGCTAAGGAAATAGCTGAAGCACGGCTTGATTCCGTGATCCTCATCCATGGCGGAGGCTCCTTCGGTCACCCCGTCGCAAGGGAGTATCAGATTGTTGAAGGCTACAAAACCCCCGGTCAACGGATCGGTTTTTCCAAGACGAGACAGGTCATGATGGCGCTTAACAAACTGGTCATCGACTCCTTCATCCGACAGAACCTTCCCGTGGTAGCCGTCCAACCCTCTGCATGCACGACAACAAAGGGAGGACGAATCCAACACTTCGACGTCACCGCAATTCAACACTTACTCCGCCTCGGATTCATCCCCGTTCTGTACGGAGACGCCACGTTGGACCTTGAATTGGGCTTCACCATTCTCTCGGGAGACCAAATAGCCGCTGAACTCGCAACAATCTTTAATGCGGAAAAAATGGTCATCGCCGTTGACGTTGATGGCCTCTTCACAGACGACCCGAAGTCGAATCCCAACGCCAAACTGATAAATGAGATCTCACTCAAAGAATTGAATGGGCTTCTGGACAGCATCGATGAAGCCAAGACGGTGGATGTTACGAAGGGAATGCAGGGAAAGATCACTGAGTTAATCCCCGCCGTAGAGCGTGGCATTCAAATAGACATAGTGAATGCTAGTATAGCAGGCCGACTCTACAAAACCTTAAAGGGAGAGAAGGTTACTGGTACAAAAATAACGCGGGGGTAGATTGCTTTGACCGAAACAAACACCCGAAAAGGCGACCACATCAGAATCTGCCTCGAAGAAAACGTTCAAGCCTACAACGTCGAAACAGGCCTTAAGGACGTCCACCTCGTCCACCGAGCCCTCCCCGAGGTCACCATGGACGACGTTAACCTAGTCACAGAATTATTCGGTCGCAGGCTATCGGCTCCAATTATCATAGAGGCCATGACTGGCGGCGTTGACGCGGCAACTGAAATCAACGCGACCCTAGCGGAGGCCGCTGAAGCCTTAGGCCTGGCTATGGGAGTTGGAAGCCAAAGAGCTGCCATAGAAGACCCACGGTTGGCGCACACCTTCAAAATCGTTCGAAAGAAGGCGCCTCACTCGTTTTTGATAGCGAATATAGGAGCCCCACAAATCAAAGAGTACAGCCTCAACGAGGTTAGAAGCGCCATCGACATGATCGAAGCCGATGCCTTGGCTATACACTTCAACCCGCTTCAAGAGGCCATTCAGCCCGAAGGAAGCCCCCAATACGACAGGCTCTTAGATAAAGTGGAGGAAATAGCGTCTTCCCTCTCCATCCCCCTCATTGCGAAGGAAACCGGGGCGGGAATCGCCGTGGAAGAAGCGCGGTTTCTCGAAGGCGCAGGGGTGAGAGGAATAGACGTAGCCGGCGCTGGAGGAACAAGCTGGGCAGCAGTAGAAGCATACCGAGCCCAAGCAGTAGGAAACAGTCTTCGTGCAAGTTTGGGAGAGACTTTTCGAGATTGGGGCCTTCCCACGGCAATAAGTGTCGTCGAAGTAAGCCAAAGCGTTGACCTAGAGGTCATAGCCTCTGGAGGCCTGAGAAGCGGTGTTGACGCAGCCAAGGCCATCACCATCGGAGCAGACGCAGCAGGGTATGCCTTCCACCTTTTAAAGCCGGCTGTAGAAGGCAGGGTGAAGGAGGCATTGGAGAGATTACTGCAGGAGCTTAAGACCGCGATGTTTCTGGTGGGCGCGAAGTCAATTGAAGAGCTGAAGGCTTCTCCAGCGGTCGTTGTCGGCAAGACAGCTCAATGGCTGGAAGCCCGAGGATTTCACCCCGAGAACTTTGCGAGGAGGAGGAAGACGTGAGTCAAAAACTGTTGAAAGATTTATCAGCGGCGTCAAAAAAAGTAAATCAAGCGATCAACGAACTGTTTGATGACCGACTTGAACCCGCGAAACTGTATGACGCCTCCAAACACCTCATCGAGGCAGGAGGAAAAAGACTTCGACCCTTCCTTGTCCTAAAGGCCTGCGAGCTAGTGGGCGGCGTCCGAGAAGACGCATTACCCATGGCCGCCGCCGTTGAACTCCTTCACACATTCACCCTCGTCCACGACGACATCATGGACAGCGATGATAAACGCCGGGGTAAACCGACGGTTCACACGCTCTGGGGAATACCCATCGCCATATCCGCGGGAGACATGTTGTATGCCAAAGCCTACGAAGCCGTCCTCTCCTCCGTACGATCAAGTAAAGTTACGCCAAGGCGAATATTGAAGATCCTAAGCCTAATCACAGAGGCAACCATCTCAATCTGTGAGGGCCAAGCCCTCGACATAATCTTTGAGAAGAGAGAGCTGATCTCAGAGGAAGAATACTTTAACATGATCACGAAAAAAACAGCAGGTCTCCTTGAAACGTCGACAAAAGTTGGCGCCATCGCAGGCGGCGGCAAAGCCGCTCAAGTGAGACGCCTTGGACGATATGCCTACTATTCCGGCCTCGCCTTTCAGGTGATAGATGACTATCTAGGGATAACCGCAGACGAGAAAGTTCTTGGAAAACCCGTGGGCAGCGACATTCGCGAGGGAAAAAGAACATTAATCCTGATTCACGCCCTCACCCACGCCACGGAAACCGAGCGGAAACAAATGTACTCGGTTCTTGGCCACGGAGACGCCACCCCTACAGAGATTGAAGAGGTGAGCCAAATAATTCACTCCCTAGGCTCCCTTGAATACGCCTATAAAAAAGCTGAACAACTCGTTGCAAAAGCCAAGCGTCAACTATCCCCCTTCCCGCCCTCCCAGACAAAGGAAACCCTTCTAAATCTCGCTGATTACATATTGTCCAGAAAGTATTAGAGAGATGATATGGACTACAGGTTGAAGACGTGGTTGAACTGCCCATTCAAGCGTAACCCGTGCCTTCCACGCTCCATGAAAGGATGATAATGTCTTTGGACGACGACTTGAGAGAAATCGTTCGGCGGCTTACCCTTTATAACGCTCTCCAATATGGAGGCAAAGCAAGAGCCGGATCCGTTTTAGGCAAGGTCTTGGCTGAAAGACCGGAACTAAAACACGAGATTAAATCCGTCCTTCAATTAATCCACGCCGTTGTGAACGACGTAAACAAGCTCCCACCAGACAAACAAAGACAGGTCATTGAAGAAAAATGGCCGAGCCTCCTCGAAGAAAAAAAAGCGAAACCGGAAGAAAAACGGCTTCCTCCCCTTCCAAACGCGGAGAAGTACCCCCTCATCCACCTGCGTTTCTGTCCAAACCCGGACGGAGCCTTACACCTAGGTGGATGTAGAGCCGCAATACTCGACGACGAGTACGCAAAACGGTATCACGGCCGCCTCACTTTGAGGTTTGATGACACCGATCCTCGAACCAAGTCGCCCATACTGGAGGCCTATGACTGGATCCGAGAAGACCTTGAATGGCTGGGAGTGACATGGCACCAAGAGATTTACCAATCCGATCGAATTGAAGTCTACTACGCTTATGCAAGACGCCTCATAGAATCGTCCTTCGCCTACGTCTGCACCTGCAAACCCAAAAGCTTTCGAAGCCTGACCCTCGCAAATACAGCGTGTCCCTGCCGTGACCTACCCCCAAAAGAACAATTAGACCGATGGAAGCGCATGCTCGACGGACGATACCGGGAAAGGGAGGCGGTTGTGCGGATTAAGACGGACCTCAATAACCCCAATCCCGCGGTGAGAGATTGGCCCGCCCTACGGATCATTGACATGAAGAAGTATCCCCATCCACGCGTTGGAGACAGGTATCGTGTCTGGCCACTCTTCGCCGTCTGTTGCGGCATCGACGACCACGAACTGGAGGTATCCCACATCTTGCGGGGAAAAGAGCATCTAACCAACTCGGTGCGAGTGGGCTTCCTCTACGACTATCTGGGATGGAGCAAACAGGAGGCCATTCACTATGGTCGATTAAAGATTCATGGAACCGTGCTCAGCAAATCCAAGATCAGGACTGGCATCCTTGAGGGCGCTTATTCGGGGTGGGACGACCCACGACTGGGAACGTTGAAGGCTCTTAAGCGGAGGGGATTCCTCCCCGAAACCATTCGCCAATTCATCATGGACTTGGGGCCTAAACCCGTTGACGTAAAGGTCAGCTGGAGCAACCTCGAAGCCATCAATAGGAAAAGACTGGACCCATTAGTCAATCGCTTCTTCTTCGTGTCAAATCCAATAGCGCTAAGTATTGATAACGTAGGCAAAGCCCGCATAGCCAAGATACGTCTCCACCCTGACTACCCTGAGAAGGGCCATCGAATATTCAAGGTTACCCCACAAAAAAATAGGGATGCCCTCCTCGTTTCAAAGAAGGACTTGAATCTTTTCAAGAAGGACAAAATCATTAGGCTCATGGAACTGTTCAACATAAAGGTGAAGGCAGTTCAAGACGAAGTGGAAGCCGACTACTACAGCGAGACATACAGGGAGGCTAAGGCGTTGAAGGCCCCCCTCATCCACTGGATACCCTCCGCCACCGGAGTGAAGACGTCAGTCGTCTTGTCCGACGCCACCGTCGTTGAGGGATTAGCCGAAGACCAATGTAAAACGTTGAAGCAGGGAGACATCATTCAATTTGAACGCTTCGGATTCGCCAGAATAGACGAGGTCGATGGTCACATAGTGGCCTACTTCGCCCATAGATGAAAAAACAGGAATGGACAAGGAGCCGGCATCAACTCGGTCTGGTCTAGGTTCAGATTTTACTTTTGCGAGACCGTGCTTCCAAATCCGGATGATGGGGGTAGGCGTCAGTAACTTCACTTGACGATAGAGGGCGTTAGTTTATTCAAGTTCCTTGCCACATGTGTAGCAGAATCTCGCGTCATGCAGATTCTTTCCTCCGCAGTCTGGACAGACGACGGGGTCTCTCGTGGTCGATTTTCGTATGCTTTCTTTGATGGTCTCAAAGGTATTTTCCAGTTCTTTGGCCACTGTTGACAGCGTTCGCTCTACTTCTTTTTCCCATTTCCAGGGATAGGAGACGCCTGCTTCCACCCCTTTACTCGTCCTCGCGCCACATTTAAGGCAGAAATACGCGTTTTCGGGAAGACCATCTCCACATTGAGAACAAAACATCTCAGGTCACCTATAACAGAGAAAAGAAACGGATGATTTAAGTTTTTCAGCTAAAACGCGGATACCATCACACGTTATGAAAAAAGTAGGTGCTAGCTAGAGGGAAGGAACGCATCACGAGCTTCAAAAAGAATACATCTTATTGTACTGGTTCACTCAAAATTTTTTAATAATCTTGTTGATGTGACGTCGTACTCGTTGGGCATATGTGTTATCACAGTAATTCATTGGGTAGAGGGCTTCGTATTCTGGAGTCTACCACTAAGAGAGATAATCAAGGATCATTAAATAGTGTAACAAACACCCAGAAAAAAGAACAGAAAAACTTATCACTAGATGAGAAGGGACGACTCGCGAAAACAGGTAGAACTCTGCAAACTTATTAGGTGGCACCTAGTTTTCTGCGAATTCTTGCCTTATTCGGATCTATTCCATGCCACTCGATACCGTAACCCAGCGCTTCAAGAATCCTGGTGGGTCTGACCCCACCTAACTCCTCTATGAGTTGCGTCGCCTCGTTCAAGGTGAGGACCCCTTCCCCCGTTCTCTGAGTCAGACGTTCCTCGATCAGATTCAACGTTGCCTCACTGATGAGTACATCGCCAAAGAGACGGTATCCCGGTATCCGCC
>DAOVBJ010000173.1 GCA_030670615.1 Candidatus Bathyarchaeota archaeon
ACTTAAAAACGTTTCGAGAGTGATGTGGAAACAAAGATATTGGAGTATTATCATTTTAGTTGTATGACGTTCCAACCTCCCCATTACATGCAGTTGCCAAGGGACATCTTGATAGGTCAAGGTGTCTTGAACAAGTTGGCAGAAGTATGTCTAGGCCTCGGATTTCACTCATCAATCTTTGTGCTGACAGGTCAGAATGTTTATGAAATAATCACTCACAAAATCATCCGAACCCTCGAAAAATCAGATTACGAAGTCGAATTATCCTTCATCGAAGAAGCAAACATGCAGTCCGTTCAGGAGGCCAAGGGACGAATCAAGAAATTAAATCCCGATGTCGTTTTAGGAGTTGGGGGTGGAAAAGCCATCGACGTAGCCAAACTTTCTTCGACATTTGCACGCAAACCGTTCATAAGTATTCCAACAGCAGCTTCCCACGACGGCATTTCGAGTTCACGTGCCTCAATAAAGGGCTTGAATGAGCCTACGTCCATCCAAGCACAGGCACCCATAGCCATATTAGCGGATACTGAAGTGATCTCGAAAGCACCGTACAAGCTAACAGCCAGTGGTTGTGGAGATATTATTTCAAAATACACGGCAGTGAGAGACTGGGAGGTAACCCATAACCTTAAGAATGAGTATTATGGGGAATACGCTGCAAACTTGGCTTTGATGAGTTCTAAGCTTGTTATGAAAAACGCTAAGTTGATATCAGGGAAAAGTGAAGAAGGACTCAGGATTATTCTTGAAGCCCTCATAAGCTGCGGCGTTGCCATGAGCATAGCGGGAAGTAGTAGGCCTTGCAGCGGTTCGGAGCACCTTTTCAGTCACGCATTAGACCGAGTAGCGGAGAAACCCGCTCTTCACGGAGAACAATGTGGCGTCGGAGCGATTATGATGGCCTATTTACAGAAGAGGAATTGGAAGATGCTTAGGGAAAAATTGAAACTGCTAAACGCACCGACTTCCGCTGAGGAGCTGGGAATTGAAGCAAAGTACATCGTTGAAGCCTTAACTCTCGCGCATAAAATCAGGCTTGAACGACACACGGTCCTCGGAAGCGAAGGATTAACGCGAGAAGCTGCAGAAGCTCTTGCAAGAGTGACAAAGGTAATCGCGTAGAGGTGGAAACGTATGGTCGATGAAGAGAAGTCAAGGATCACTATCGTTGGTTGGAAACAAGCGAAAGAAGGTTTTCGCTTTCTACACGAGGGAGCATTAAAGGATTGTGAAGACTGCAATTTATTCCATGTTTGCATGATGAACTTGGAGCCGAAACGAGTCTACGAAGTAGTCGAGGTTCGAGAGAAGGCGTTTCCCTGTACATTTCACGAGAAGGGAACCCGAGTGGTCAGGGTTGTGGAGTCAGATTACAGAGTGGCCATTGAACGTAAATACTCTTTTCCTGGAGGAATTATTACGTATAAACCTCAAGACTGCAGAGAAGCCTCTTGCGATAATTATGTTAAGTGCGCGCCACTTGGCCTCAAAGAGGGAGATAGAGGGAAGCTCATGGAGCTTATTGGTCCGATTCAGTGTCCACTTCAACATCCTCTGGTTCTAGTGGTTTTTCGTCGGATGGCGGAGCTGCCTTAATTAAGCTTTCCACAAACATAATCTTCTCGAAGTTCGAAAAAAATCTCTGGATATCGGATGCAATTCCCCTTTTTGCGTATTGCACTCCTTCGAGGTAGAAGGAGTCTTCAGGTAAGTCAATGGAAATCTCTTTTTCATCGATCTGCGCTTTGAATTTAGCTATTTCAACGGAGGGTATTCTCCGGTGAATGAGAGCCATTATCTTCTCCTCTTCACCTTCGAGTTTGAATTTTACCGTCAAATCGTAGATCAGTGTTTTACCGGCTAGTGGAGGGTTAAAGTCGAGTTGAACCCGCCCCGAACCCACGCTCCTAACAACCGCCAGGTTTCCATCAACGTCTATCTGAGCGCCAGGATAGAGATTGACCTGTTTATTCCGAAATTTACGTATTGGTACAAGTCGGATCTTACGTGGATCCCGTAGTCCAAAGCCCTTTTCTGGAGGTATCGCAATCACCGTTGGCGTTTCCACCTCAAGGCCGATCAAAGATTGATCTAATTCCTCTAAAACCCAAGTCTCTCCTACGACGATCAACATGGGTTCGTATAACGTTTCTCCCTTGAATATACCGCCAGTTTTTGCTTCTTCCTCAAGGGTTGTATCAAAGATTTCTCCGGTCTCCTCTATTTTGGTAACGTAATCAATTAGGATAAAGTCTCCTTTTTCTATAGGCAAAGCTGAAACCCCATTGAAATTATCCTGAATACGAAGGTTGTTTTAAACTTTTTCACTCTAAAGAACCTTCCTTAACCTAAAAATCCTCGTTGAAAACAAACGTAGCAGGGTATATCTGTACGATTGGATTATAGTGGAAGACGTCGCCTCTCCAAGTTCTAAGTTCTTGAACTCAGAGATCAATGAGGTGATCATGTTTTTGAGGAATGTCGTATCAAGCAGGTAGTGGTAAGGGAGGAATGTCAAAACTACGTCCCACTTCTGCAGGTAATCCCTACTTTTACCAGAAGAGAAAATCTAATTCCCGCATCGTTTGCATGACTGAAAGAGCGGGCACAACAGCTCGTATCGATCTTCTTCAATCTATTGCAGATCTGAAGGGGGGGATACCGACTTTACTGTAGGATTTAACCAAAGAAGCCTCTTTTTGCCTTGACCTTTTCCTTCATTTCCGTGGCCAAGTCCATAAGTAGCCGTCTTTGATTTGACGTTAGTTTGGTGGGTGTCTTCACAATGACTCGGATAAGTTCGTTTCCTCGGCCAAAACCACGAATTCTTGGCAAGCCCTTCCCCCTCAATCGAAACACTGTGTGAGTCTGAGTCCCAGAAGGAATTTTTAATTTGGCTTTACCTCCAATTGTTGGGACCTCAATTTCAGCTCCTAGGGTTGCCTGTGTAAACCCAATGGAAATCTCAGTGGTGAGGTCACTATTGTTTCTTTGGAAGACTTCGTGGGGTTTCACGTGCACTACCACGTACAAGTCTCCTGGAGGACCGTTTCTCACTCCTGCTTCTCCCCAGCCACTGAGCCTCAGTCTTGACCCGCTTTCCACACCCGCAGGGATATTCACTTCTATTCGTCTCTCCCTGGAGACTAAGCCTGTTCCACGACAAGTATTGCATGGAGATTCGATGATCTTTCCCGTTCCACGGCACTGATTGCAGGTGATTACTTGAATAAAT
>DAOVBJ010000200.1 GCA_030670615.1 Candidatus Bathyarchaeota archaeon
GCAAAGAAGGTGAAGATTGCTGAGGGCGCGGCCTATCCAACAGGCGCTTACAATACCTTCGCTGCCTTCGAAGCCATCGGCATAACCGAGATCGCTAAACGGTGGGATGTGGAGCTGATCGACCTCAACAGCTATGACAGCATCGATGTCGACGTTACAGGCGGATTCGTCCTCAACTGGGTCAGAGTAGGCAAGAGCGTGATTGACGCCGATGTCGTGATAAATGTCCCCGTCCTCAAGACGCATAAAGCCACCCTCCTGTCCGCGTGTGTGAAGAACATCGGTGTAGGCTGTGCGACGAGGGAAGAGAAGAAGCGACTCCATCGCCTCGGCATCGATGAAGGCTTAGTCGATGTCTACTCTGTGGTACCAACCAGGTATCATCTAGTGGACGGGATTGTCGCATTGGAAGGAGACGGCCCTAATCTTCCACCGGGAGAGTCGAGGCCACTCGGTCTGTTAATCGCTGGAAAAGACGGTGTAGCGGTGGACGCTGTCTGTGCAAAAATAATGGGGTTCGATCCTAGCGAAGTGAAACATCTACAACTTGCCAGACAACGAGGGTTAGGCGTTATGGATCTGGAAGAGATAACTGTTAAAGGCCTGAAACTCGAAGACGTCGTCACCACATTCAAGCGACCGTCCACATTTAGCTAGCTATCTAGTTTTAATCGCGAGTGTTGCGAACTTATTAATGGTTATGAGAATGCCTTTATGTCCCGCCAGTCATACAGTGGAATGCTGAGTGGTTGAACGTCATTAATCTTCAATAACGGCTTTTCGATGAGCAGGTTGGAATATGCCTCTAGGGAACATGCCGCGGGGGAATTCGAGGTGTGATTTGAAGCCATGGCTAGAAAAAAAATTTCCTGTAGATGCACTCTTTTTTCTATTTTAAAATATAAGTATGGAGAATATAAATCCAAAAAAGGAGATTAACTGTCCAATTTAACTGGTGGAGAGATGTGTCGAACAATATTATCGATGCGCCACTCACGCCTAAAAGGGTTCAGAGCGTATACGATTTCCTGAGTCCCTTCTACGAGTACTTAACTCGATATGAGAGCCTTTCAAAGGAACGAGGCCTGGACGTAGCCAATATACGACGTGGCGACGCGTTCTTTGAAGCGGGCTTTGGGACGGGACAGATTGTGATAGCGTCGGCGGTGAGGGTTGGAAAAGAGGGACATGTGTACGGCCTAGATGTCTCTTCTAAGATGTTGAAGAAAACCCGAAAGAGGGTTAAAATGTATAAGCTGACTAAACGTGTCGATCTCCAGCTTGGTGATGCACGAATATTACCGTATACAACGGGGGTTTTTGATGTGGTATTTACCAGCTACCTGCTCGATTTAATTGACACTTCCGCGATTTCCTGTGTTCTTCAAGAATTCAAAAGGGTGTTAAAACCTGGAGGACGTTTAGTTATAGTCAATATGAGTAAGGGTGATAGTAGGAGTTCAACCATGAAGCTCTACGAATGGTTCTATAGACGATGTCCTTCTTTATTCGGTGGATGCAGACCCGTTGTAATCAAACCTTTCTTGGAAGCACTCAGATTCCAGCATGTGAAGAGGGAGCGTATCCTGGCCGGTCACGTCATTCCTTCAGAAATCGTTTGGGGTGACAAACCAAAATAATTTCTCCCCACTTAATTATTTCATACACTTTACTAAGATTCTAGGCTTTCTAATATCCTTTCATCAGTAGCTAGCTAACTTATTATTTCCCTATTTTAACGCTTTAATCTGTGGAATTGTGCAGTTACCTTTTTTTCTCGTCAAGCATATAATCTCGAACGCATATAAGTAGCTAGCTAGCGCTTTATTAATTGGAACCCTTCTCCAGCTTGTCTGAGGATATCAACTTGAGTTACCTCCGAAATCAGAGGTTATGCTGAAGATGCTCTTCGCCATCATCCTACTATTTATCGGTGGAAAGATGCTTATATGGCCTTAAAAAAATCGTGTACAACTTTGCCATCGCAATGAGATGGCGGTTTAATTCCAAGGGCATGACATATAGTTGGAGTGACGTCGACTTGCCAAATCGGTGTCTTCCTTTGATAGTTTTTCTTCACTCCTGGGCCTTTCATAATGAAGACAGCTCTATTCCACATGTGATCAGTTTTAGCAGTAGGCAGAAAATTGTGGTGTTCAATGATTTCTGTTGAGGGCTCTACGTCCTTAAGTTTTTTTAAGTCTTCCACTGAGAGCTTTAAAGCGTTATCTCTGTCCAAGTCAACATCCGTATACCCAGGCTTCAAATAGTAGATTATGTCTCCGAACCTCTCACCCCATTGACCCAGGGCTTCTGCATCCTCTTTCCTTAACGCTAGAGCGATGGGGCACTCTCCGGTATCAGGGTCTCTCATGCTGTAGACCGCTCTAAGCACCTCTTCCCTGACCTTCTCGTATTCCTCCGGCGCAACTATTCCCTCTGGATCACGTCCTTTAAGATTGACATATATGAAAGTCCTCCAAGGATAGGCCTTACTTCTTGTCCAGTCTATGATAGTCTTTCCTGTTTCAGGATTCGTCTTATATGATAAAAGACCCTCTCTCATGAGAGGAACTCCCAACCAAGCCAACTTATACACCGGTATGCAGCCATGATCGCTTACAACGACCACTAGAGTTTTTTCATCTGCACATTCCTTAACAACTCCTCCCACAAGATTATCCACATCCTCATAGGTTCTAGCAAAGATCTCCCACCCTAACTCTGCTTTTTCTGGATCGTATGAGGGATTAGCCTCGTCTATGGCACGACCCATTTGATGATTGATAC
>DAOVBJ010000062.1 GCA_030670615.1 Candidatus Bathyarchaeota archaeon
TATGCTCTTCCAATCGTCTGCTTTCACTATCGTCTTTGACATCCTACAACCAACAATCTACATTTTCAGGCTTTCCCAAGGATTTCTATTAGCTATAGGGTTTTGGGCTTGATGTGTGGGAAGAATGTGAAAACCCCTCCAGCCGTTGCCGGCATGGAAATCTCATTTACCCACCTGCTATCTAGCTATTCAACAGATCTGTTTTTAGTGGTTTTGGATCTCTCATTCCTCAAGGTTTCAGGTACAGTAATCAAAATCAGTACTCTGGCAACCTGAGTTAGAATTAGGAAGGGAAACACGTGCGATGGGCTGACGATACTCCATATAACTCCACCAATCAGGGGTATTATTAAACTGGTTATCCCCCTAAACAATCCTAAGATACCGTACCATCTTCCAAGAAGAGACGTGGGCACAAGCTCTGCAGTGATCGCTCCTTGGGTGACACCAGCCAGCATTAGAAATCCTTGTAACACCCCAGAAGCAATGAGCATCGTTGAGTCCGTAGCGTATATAAGAAGGAGAAGGGAGCTACAATAAACTGGAAGAGTTAAATAAACCACTTTTTTTCTGCCTATAACATCAGCCAACATACCTGTAGCGAGGGAAAGAACTAGAGGTATCGCCGCTGAGGCAGTGGCCATCCCTCCTATAATAAATTGGTTTGCGCCTTTCACCTCTGATGCAAATTTAGGTAAATAGATTTGATTTAACATCAGGGGGATTGAAGATAAACAAGTACACAGAATCCATCTTTTAACCATAATCCCCTGATTGAAAACTTCCTTCATACCTTCTAAAAAATTCAATTCGATTTTTGAAGCCTCTATTTGGGAAGGATCCATGAACTTTCTATTAACCAATATTGCAAGTAAAACGAGGCCTACGACTTGAATGAGGTAAAGAGGCTTTATTCCAGCAACGGCCAATCCACCAAACAACGTAATTAAAAACGCTGCGAGAATCGGTGATATTAAACGTGGAGCTGCGGATATAGTGTCACATAACTGCATTCCAGTAGCCCTCTCCTCGTTTTTAAGACAGCTTCCGCAAACCATGGGACAAGCTGTCATAACAATTCTAAGGGCAAGAGCATCAAGTATCAATGCAGGAATAATCATAACCCAATTTGAAGCTAAGGCGAAAATCGTGGCAGCAAAAGCCATCAAAACAGTCCCAAACATGAAGACCTTTTTCAATCCACGCCTATCGGCAAACCACCCAATGGGAATAGCGACTAAGGCTGATGCAAATCCACCTATGCTATTAGCTATCCCTAGTTGTAGTGCAGAGGCCCCTAACTTTGTGATGTAGATAGACTGATATTGAATAGTGAAGGAACGGAAAAAGTTTTGAGAAGATTGTCTTAATAGGTTAATCTTAAAAGACCTCTCCTGCTTCGTTAAAAGATGTAGGCTCTTTTGAATTGATTCTTTAATAGTCATAGTACAAACCAAGGGTATGTTTGTTATCTAGCTAGAAATCGCCATCCACGACAATTCTAGTCTAGTTAGAGATAGCGTGTCATCCTGGATTCCAGCTAACTAGCTAATAAGGTGTAGTAGTCAGTGGGTTTTACTTCGTAGTGATATAGTTTTCCACATATACTCATTTTACTTTAACCAACTGCCTTAGTTAACTAGTTAAGCGTGGAACAGTCATCATCTCAGCGGGCCTTTATAGTAGCTCACAGACGGGCATCCAACGCATTTCTGATCCTGAAAAGACAGACAGCTTCCACAATCGACGCCACATGGCGTTAAACCTCCCTCTTCGCTTTGTATGAGCCTTCCTAACGGTAGAAACTGGGAGTGATGGGTCTTGCCGATGGGATAGAACTCGGATCTCCGTATTCCCTCACCACTCCTCAACGCACACCTCTCCATGGATTCGCTTTCCAGGGTACCTTGGTCTTCCGCCATCACTAAGACTATGAAGTTAAAGCCACCCATGGTTGTGAAGAAATTGATGACTCGGGGACATTTTCTGTATCGGTTCATGGTCTTCCGCATGGCCTCTGCACTTTCCATCTCAAGCAGAATCATCGCCAAGCAAAAGTCCAACACCTCCGTGTTGACGAGGGCTGAAAGGCGTAAAACCCCTTGTTCCAGCAACCTATTAACCCTCTTCCGAGCACCCAGACCTGTAAACCCAACTGCCTTACCTAACTCCTTGAATGTTTTCCGCCCATCTTGATGAAGCAGTCTTATTATCTTCCAGTCGACATCATCTAAATCCAATCATCATCAGTTAAATAAATAAACAAAATCTTTATTAAATGTTTCTTTTATATATATGCAAGACATAGCTATCTCATGTCAATGTGACTAGTGATGCACGGGAGCAGAAACTACATGCACTATGACGACGCACGGAAACTAACTGCCCGGTAGTTAAATCTTTACGGAGGATATCCCCATTGAATCCACCATCATAAACTGGCTAACATTTATGTGTGCGGTATACTCCATATAGTGAATGGGACATCAATATGACAGTATATAACGAGTACGGGAAGCAAATAGAAGCATATATTCGACCGTAGAGTTTTCCCCTCGCTATGAAAATGCTGAAAGATCCGCAGGAGATTCCACCAGAAGCCAAACAACCCAAACGAGATTTTGGTGTGTGTATGGCTGCGTGCCAATGCTTTTCATTATCACGGAGATTTGGTGAAACCGTCGCACAGCTCTTTGAAGATATGTGGTGTCCCGAGCCCCTCATCGGTTTTGGATTAGCTGACCCCCCCCAGTTTTTCCTCGATGGCCATAACCGGTATCCTGATGGCGTGAAAACATTACAGGCTGGAGCTAACTGGGCGCGCGATTTCCCCCGATTTCCAGTAGGAAAATACATTGGCATTATGTCAGCGCCATTAACTACAGCCAGTTTTGAGCCCGACGTAGCAGTGATTTATTGTGATTCAGCGCAACTCCTGAAATTATTACTTGGGATAGCCTACGAAGATGGTCGCGATCTTACCACCGTGCTTGGCGGACATGCCGCATGTGTCTATGCAATTGTACCCACTATGGAAAAGGGACAATGTCAGGTAGCGATCCCCTGTCGGGGCGACCGTGGTCGTGCCGGGGCACAGGACGATGAGCTGATTTTCTCAGTTCCTCAGGCACAGATCGGGCAACTCGCCCATGGACTTCAACAGTCAGGAACCGGGTCTATCCCCACGCGTTTTTCCATGAAACCGGAGTATCGACTATCGGAAAGTTATGCTGAGATGGCACGGTTAATGGGAATGAAAAATGCTAATGGAACTGACATCCGGGGGTATCCTAGTAGTGAGCGTCGGCTCGCTCTTGAGTACAAATAATATTCTTAATTTTAACTATAGCGCATACATGGTGAAGAGAGTGAATTTCGAGGCAGCTAGCTCCTGAAAGCCTTCAAAGGCCGTTGCATCGTACTCATAATCGGAGACACCCTTAATCTGTAATAGACTATATCAAACTCTCAAGGCAGTCCAAGCAAGTTTATAATACAAACAATATCTTTAAATTTTATTTATTATTTTAACTATATATGTTCAACAAAAGAGGTTTTTGAAGTGAAGATGTGTGTTACAGCGGCTTCAAAGGGGCTAGATGCCACTGTAGACTCAAGGTTTGGTAGATGTAGATACTTTATAATTCTGGACTCAGATACAATGGAACTCGAAATTGTTGAAAATGCTAGTGTAGCAGCGTCGTCAGGAGCTGGGATTCAGGCCGCCCAAACCATTGTTAATAAAGGCGTCGAAGTGGTGATAACCGGGAATGTTGGCCCTAACGCCTTCCAAGTTCTCTCTTCGGCTGGAGTAAAAGTCGCTACGGGCGCAGTTGGAAGAGTAAGAGATGTGGTTGAAAAGTATGAGAAGGGTGAACTAAAGGAAAGAAGCGGTCCAACTGTTGGGGGACATTTTGGAATTGGAGGAAGACGTGGTCGCAGGCGGTAGCGAGAGGTTTGTACCATGAAAAGAAGGGATGAAGAACTTGAAAGGATAAAGAGAAAAACTCGACGCAATGTTCAGGACAGTAAGAGAAAAGGAGGTGAAAAATAACTATGAGAATTGTGGTACCAGTATTAAACGAGGGGAACCTTAACGCCCAGCTTTCGGAACATTTCGGGCGAGCTCCATACTTCGCCATCGTCGATATAGCTGAAGACGGTCGCGTATCAGACCAGATGACGATAGCTAATACAAGTGAGCACTTCGGCGGAGTAGGGCATCCACCAGACCGCATCCTACAGCTGAAACCGAACGCGCTCATAACTTATGGAATGGGACCGAGAGCCTTACGCATCTTTCAAAATGCTAAGGTCGCCGTGTTGAGGACTAATGTGAACACGGTTAGAGAAGTCGTCACCGCGTATAACAATGATGAGCTTGATGAGCTGACAGAGGGCTGTCATGATGCGCGTCACCGCTAGAAGACGAATCAAAGTAGATCGTTTTTTAAGGCGGAATAAAAAATGTCCAGAAAACGAACAAGGGAAAACCTGGAGCTCTTGAAGGCTGCTGGCTACTCAGGGAGGGTTATAGAGCTCTACGGTAACAAGGTTAACGTTGGCTTAATTGAGAATCCTGATGTGGC
Organism: Candidatus Bathyarchaeota archaeon; assembly: GCA_030670615.1. Classification (GTDB taxonomy): domain Archaea; phylum Thermoproteota; class Bathyarchaeia; order RBG-16-48-13; genus DAOVBJ01. The sequence continues at coordinate 4,590 of DAOVBJ010000062.1, forward strand.
TCTGGCCTACACCGGCCCTTGCGGGGACACCATAAAGCTCTACCTGAAAATCAACAAAGATAAAGTAATAGAGGACGCGAAATTTCAGTATTTGGGCTGTCCAGCCTCAGCCGCCTGTGGGTCAATATTGACGCAAATCATAAAGAGAAAGAGGCTGCAGGAGGCAAAGGAGATAACAGAGGATGATGTGTTGAAGGAAATGGGCGGTTTACCAGACGTTGAATGCCACTGTGCGGAACTCGCTGTGACAACGCTGCATAAGGCCATCTCAAAGTACGAAGAGAAGGAGAAAAAGTTTAGTTAAAGATGGTTCAAAGGGGGCATTAACACGATTATATCAGTTGCCAGTGGTAAGGGTGGAACTGGCAAGACGACGGTTGCCGTAAACATGGCTTTATCCCTTGAAAACGTCCAACTCTTGGACTGCGACGTAGAGGAGCCAAATGTCCACATACTCTTACAACCCGAAATATGCGAAACAAAGCCAGTCTACACCAGAATACCAGTAATATCGGAGGATCGGTGTGACTACTGCGGAAGATGCTCCAAGTTCTGCGCCTACAACGCCCTCTTTGTGGCGCCAGAAACGATCATGGTCTTCCCTGAGCTGTGCCACAGCTGCGGCGGCTGCTCCCTCGTCTGCCCAAAACACGCAATAAATGAAGTGGAGCGTCAGATCGGCAGCATCAAAAAGGGAATGGTTAAGGGCATTGACCTGGTTTACGGCGAGCTTAATGTGGGAGAACCCATGGCTGTCCCTGTCATAAGGGAGGTTAAAAAACAGATCCAAAACGATAAGACGGTGTTGATAGACGCTCCACCGGGAACAGCCTGTCCTGTAGTCGCGTCAGTATACGAAAGTGACTACTGCATCCTCGTGACAGAGCCCACCCCTTTCGGCCTCCACGATTTAAAGATAACAGTTGAGGTCTTGAGAGAACTCGGAATACCTCTTGGCGTTGTCATTAACTATGCGGGAATAGGCGACAAAGAAGTCTACGGATACTGTAGAGGGGAAAATATTCCCATACTCCTTGAAATCCCTTTTAACAGGAGAATCGCGGAGCTTTACTCTCGTGGCGTTCCCTTTATCGGAGAAATGCCCGGGTGGAAGAAGAGGTTTCGACAACTTTTTGATGAGATAGTGGGGCGTGTGGATAGTTGAAGCAGATCACCGTGTTAAGTGGAAAGGGTGGGACGGGCAAAACAACCCTTGTCGCTTCCTTCGCAGCCTTAACTCAAAGAATTGTGGTAACCGACTGTGATGTAGATGCTCCCAACCTCCACCTCCTCATGAAACCCAAAATCATGGAGACCCAAGAGTTTAAGGGCTCTAGACTGGCCACGATAGATGAGACGAAATGCACCCAGTGCGGTAAATGCGAAGAATCCTGCAGATTCGAAGCCATAAAGGAATTGGTGGTTGACCCCGTTTTATGCGAGGGCTGTGGAGTATGCGC
>DAOVBJ010000011.1 GCA_030670615.1 Candidatus Bathyarchaeota archaeon
AGCAGACGGCTAGATTAGGAACCAACGAAGAACTCGAAATAGAAGCTCCGTTTAGCAATGTATCAAAATCAGAAATCATTAAACTCGGTACAAAACTTGGTGTGCCTTTTCATCTCACATGGTCTTGCTATCTAAACTTGCCAAAACACTGTGGAAAATGTGAATCATGCATCAATCGTAAGAACGCATTTAAACAATCTGGAATAATTGACCCCACAGAATATATTGAATGATTAATTCCTCTAATCTTTCTGCTAGCTAACCATAATTTCTGTTAATGTTTTAAGTCAGAAAAAGACGATTAGTTAGCTAATGAGCTATCAGAAACTCCATCCACTGTCTTGACCATGCCAGAAGAACTCATTGACTTCCCCTAGATTTTTAAACTCATACAGTTCCTTTATGCCTTACAAACATCGTTAAAAACAAAATAGGATTCAAGGGTATCAACCTTATTCACTGGAATAGCTAGCTATCTGGGCGATGTGACGCTTTTCTCGTGGTCTTCATAAAAAAATATAGGCGAGTGATGTCTCATGTAAGGGTAGAGACGGATTGGTGGTTTAATGAGCAGGGTCTTCAAATACAATGTGGGCGCAGTCATTATTCTTACGCTTTCGTTAGGTATCGCAGCAATAGTGTATGGTGGCGGATTTCTCCCCTTTAACCTCTTTACTTTGATTGTGTGGCTTTCAGGCCCCTTTGGAGTGTATACTTTGATCTATGCTGTTGTGAGCAAGGAAGCTAATCGCTATTTTTGGAGTATGATCTACTTGGCAATCGCCGCTGCTTCCCTGTTCTATGACGCCGTGAACCCGATCGTAGTCTTGGGCGTGCTTTTAATCTCGCTCGCGATTATCGGTTCCCTCGCATATTTGAAAGTGATTAAAGTGAAGTAACGCACGCGTCGCTGACACGGGACGAACCAGTCTACACGTATCTGCGCTTGGCTACGTGGGTGTTCCCTCGTAACCATCGTCTCAAAGATCGGTATCGCTAGTCAGCCCTTCAGAAACGGGGTGTAACGGTAACCGTTGAAAAACGCTTAGCCGTCGATGGAGACAAATGCATCCACTGCGAAATCTGTTACTCCCTCTGTCCCGCCAGCGTCATACGCTTCGACGAGGACAAATGCGTAGCCTATGGTTTATGCATCGACGCCTGTCCCACACGCCCTAAAACGGCTGTAAACCAACACTTCACACCCGAATCCCTTTCCTTGACGAATCGTGAAGACGTCGTACTCCTTCCTTTGAAACTGCTACCGATATCCTTCGAATTTGCAACTATTCTTCCGCCTCCAATGAGCGAACTATCTGCTTAATGAGCTTTCTTCAGGAGACTGAAACCTTTTAATAGACACTGTAACGGTGATTGTGTGGTATTTAAAATGTCGTATCGCGTAATCCTGACGGTGAAAGAAACCCGGGGTGACCGCCCCTGTGGATACTATAAAGTTGGGGACAAAATAACGTTTCACGGCGCCGAGATCGTGAAAGACGAGAGCGACCGACTTTGCCTCTTCGCCCTTTCCGCGGTGTTCCCTTACATAACCGCCCTCAGCAGGGAAACGCCGAAGGAAGATTGGATCAACCGCAAAGAAACGCTTCAATGCCCCGATGACGGTAGACCCGTCATCTTCACAATTGACCGAGAACCCCTATAACTTTCCGTGATCTGGAGAAGGCCTTCTAGCTAGCTGGGTTTGAGCCTCCTAGGATTTAGGCTTCTTGTCCGGTACTCTCAGCCCATTCATGTGCTTTGTCTTATGTCTTCCGCGGATACGCATGAAAAAGGTTGAGACATCGGTTGTAAAAGGATGGAAGACCCCCGTTTTTTCGCTTCGAGGCGAGTGGGAGCCAGCGGACATTCGGGTCTTAACCCACCTTTAAAGTTTCGAGGGCCGTACTCGCCCAGTCTGGGTCGCGCATGAGGGGTCTGCCTACTGCTATCAAGTCGACGGCTCCTTCCTCGATGAGGCTGTTCGCGTATCGAAGATCGCGAATTCCACCGACGCCAATGACAGGGATATCGACGACTTCCTTGAGGTGTTGGGCTTGGGGGACAAAAAAGCCGGGTGTAGATTGCAGTTGCGCGGGACGACTACCGCACATGCCACCAGATACGTCAACGATGTCCAAAGTCGCTTGCTTGAGCTTCATAGAAAAGGCTGTGGAGTCTTCGAGTTGCGTGCCAGCGGGGTCTAAGTCGACGACGCCTAAACGGTAAAACAGCAGCCGTCCACTAATCTTATCCCTCACCCGTTCAACGACGTCGAGGGGGAATCGACTTCTGTTCTCAAGAGAGCCTCCGTACCGATCTGTTCGTTTATTTGTGAGGGGTGAATAGAACTGGTTGAGGAGGAAGCCGTGGGCGCCGTGTACTTCCACGCCGTCAAACCCGGCCTTCATTGCTCTGTCCGCTGCCGACGTAAAGGCTTCAGTTAATCTTGCGAGTTCTTCCCCTTGGAGCTTCCTCGCGTTTTCGGTTGATGAAGGAGCTACGGGCTGTAACCCCGTGGTTTCCTTGCTGGTTTTATTCCCTGCGTGGTTAATTTGGATGATAATGGGTGTGCCCGTGGCGTGAACGCTGCTGACTAGTTGTTCAAGACCACCAATCAATTGGTCATCGTATATCCCGAGCTGTTTTTCACTCGATTTCCCGTCAAGCCTCACGTAACTGTGCTCCACAATCACGAGTCCAACGGCCTTGGCGCGCTGGGTATAATAGTCCACAAGCTTATCGGTCACCGCCCCGTCCGAAGTGGCTAATCCCGTCTGCATCGGGGGCAACACGAGCCGATTCAGAAATGTTAATCCTTTGACCTCGAAGGAGTCTAACAGGCCAACCATGTTTCAATCCTCTCTACAAGTATGTTCATTTACTGCTTAAAAAAATTCATCCTTCTGCTTAAAGTTATCGAGGAGCAACCTACCTCCTTACGACGCTAACGGAAGATAAGCGAGCGCGCTCATGAGGAAGCCAGGTAGGGGATAAGGCGATCAGTTCTCTTTGGGCTCCCAAGTTTCAGAATAGCAGTCGCTTCGTTGTCGTTGTTTTTTGTTTTTACTTTGAGGATTGTGGTTTTCCTTTGTTCTCTTTTCTTTGGTAGAGCCACAGGATGAATAGTGGCAGGGAGCCCAAGACATTGATTGCTGCTGACGCATAGAAGACCGATTGCGGCGAGTAATTGGTCCAGACCCAGGCGCCGATGGTGGGCGAGATCATGGAGACGATGCCCGCGATGAGGCTGATTACGCCGAAGGCCATGGCGATCCCCGCTTTAGATCGGTATTTGGGGATAAGTTTCTGTCGACTGACGTTGTCTAATCCGAAGGTTAATCCCCAGGAGAAGAGGATGAAGCTGGCAAGGAACGGGTTTCTCGTGACCGTGAAGAGAATCATGGTGGGTGACGTGACAAAGATGTGGAATGCAAAGGAGATTTCACCACTATATTTATCGACGAGCCTTCCACTGGGAAAATGCCCGATGAAGATGCCTAGCCGCTGCAGACCGAGCATTAAGCTGATCATCGGCAGGGAAAAACCCAGTACGTTTTGAGTGTATATGGTCAGGTAGGGGTTTGAGATGCCTAACCCCAGTTGGTGGAACACTATACTAAATAGCACCGCTAATAACGCTGGATTTTTCAAAATGATTAAGCCGTTTTTAAATTGTCTGAACGCGGATTCCATTGAGGGGGTTTTCGTAACCGTCTCTCGGCTCAAGGACTCTTTGAGGTACATGGAGGTTACGATGAGCGCGATGGATTCTAACGTTAAAGCGAAGCAGAAAACCCAGAAAAAGCCAAATACGCTTGCGATGACGCCCGCTATCGATGTTGCGATGACGTTGCTGAGACTCTGAAACAGGGCAAGCGTTGAATAGGCCACGCCTCTCCGCTCCTCAGAGACGACTTCTGCGACGTAGGCGCTCTTAGACGGCCCCACGAGTGCCATATTCAACCCTTGGAAAATGGAGACGAGAAACAGCCAAGGCAGATCCCTAACAAAAAATAGGGTTATCAAAGCTAAAATAGAGAAAAGATAGGACGCCATCAATATTTTTTTTCGACCAAAATTGTCTGAAAGAAAACCTGACGGAAAGATGGTCAGACTAGAGACCAACTGCCGGACGGTGGTCATCAAACCAAACATCAGGAGGGAGACACCCAAGTTATTCGTGATATACAGCCCAAGCAGAGGCCCCCAAAGGCTGCTGCCCAAATTCATTATGACACTGGTTACGAGGAGGGCTCTCAGGCTCTTCTCCAAAGCCAAGAACTGCCGCGTCTTATCCAGTGTCGTACCAAGGAGTCCCATAAAGCCACACTTAACCCCAGCGAGCTATATAACTCATTTCATTAAATACCTAACGTACTCCTCTCTCCTTTTTGTAGACCTTTTAGTAGAAGGCGGCTTTTCATGGATAAAAGAGATTATTGCAGCTCGTGAAGGGCTTAGAGGCTCAACTCTTTCATGGCTTCTCTACGTATGGTACATTGTTACCGCTTGAAATTTTTTATTAAACTCTTTATACGCATTTATTGAACCCTTCATAGGCATATATGCCCTTTTTTGGGGTAGGTACAACAAGAGTGATGAACCCTAAAACCGTCAAGACCTTTACGCCACAACAGTATCCCCCCCTTAAATCGAAAGATGGAGTCCCTCGTTCACCTTAGAAATCCCATTTCTTTACCTCAAATTTAATAGCGCGTTTTACTTACCTCTTGACTGATTGTAGATGGTGAAGGATGTTTGGTTTGGCATTCACGTCCCACCGGAGGGCAGAGACTTCCAGGAAATGCAACGCATCTGTCAGGCAGTCGAAATGAACGGTTTTGATCTCTTTACAGTCACGGATCATCTTATGAATATGCGGAATCCTTCCGGTCGTGGCAATCACCCCCTTGAATGCTGGACCACGTTAGCGGGTCTTGCAGCGGTCACAGATCGAATTAAGCTTGCGCCGTTAGTTAGTTGCTACGGTTATAGACGACCCACGGTCTTGGCGAAAATGGCTACAACGATTGACATCATCTCGAAAGGACGGCTGGTTTTTGGGATAGGCGCGGGCTGGCATGAGGCGGAGTTTAATGGCTTCATGGGACGCTTTCCTCCCGCGAGAGAACGGTTACGAGGACTGAGAGAGACCATAGAAATCTGTACCCACATGTTCACGCATGAACGGACGACCCATCACGGTTCCCTCTATCAGGTTGACAACGTCCTGAACTCACCACAACCGATACAGAAGCCTATTCCCATTATGATTGGAGGCGGCGGCGAAAAAGTGACGCTCAAGATCGCTGCGCGGTACGCGGACATCAGCCACTTCTTCACAAATAACGTAGACACGCTTGCCCATAAACTCGCAGTACTTGAAGACCACTGTAATAACGTGGGGAGAAGCTACCACGAGATCCGAAAAGGCACCTCGATGGATCTGCTGGTAGGGAACACGCAGGCAGAGGCAGAGCAGAAGCTTAAACAAAGAGCGAAAACCTTGGGAACGACTCAGGCCGCAGTGAGGACTCGACTGGGGGCAGGCTTCGGCACTCCGGACATGGTCACGGAAGCGATCATGGAGTATGTCGATCGAGGAATCGGACTGATAACCTTCAGCTTCACAGGTGTCGACAACATCTCTTTGTTCTCGGAGAAAATCCTGCCGCATTTCCGATAAACCAGCCAAAAGGATACGCCGCATAAGAGGAAAGCCTCGTGCCCTCCTTACGTTGACACCACTTAACCAGCAATCGTGAAGTTTCTTGAAATGGATGCGGAAGAACCCATCGACAGACTTCGAGGCTTCTTCGTAGCTAGTTTTTCATGCCCCTTCTCCTTAATGTCCTGAATGTTCGAAGACAGGATTGCTCGTTCATCTGCTAGGCTATCAAATCGTCAACTTCGGTTCCAGCCTTCGCCTGCAAACCCCTCTTCACCCTTCAACGCAAGCAGTCACTTTTTGAAGTCTTTGAGTAACGCTTAGATGTGAGGTCTCAATCAAAGAGGAGCAGGGATTACCTCTGAACCGCATTCCTAAATAAGGAGTCTGTAAATAAGCTAGTGTCGTGAAACGCCATGTTTACTCACACCAGTATTCGAACAAGTGATATGGATCAATCAATTGATTTCTACACCCGACTCTTAGGCCTCAAGCTTCTGAGGCGAAATGCGATACCGCAAAACAAGGCGGAGATCGCGTTCCTCCAAGCTCCCGAGGGCAAAGGGTCACAACTTGAACTCACCTTCTATCAAAATCAAACGAAATTCAATCAGGCTGAATACGACGACCGAGTATTTGATCATCTTGCCTTCGTAATCAAGGACATGGAAGCAACGATTTCCATGATGCGAAAAGAGAACGTTACAATCACCGATGAGCCGTTCCGGCTCAGTCCCACCGGGTCGTTGATCGCCTTCATCGAAGATCCTGATGGCGTTCTGATCGAATTAGTCGAAAGACGGTCACCTTAAACACCGTTCTCAGCCACATGGAGAGACATCATCCCTCGAAAGCAAAACCACTAATCTCATTGAAGAAGCCTGACACCTCCACGCTGCCGACGACGTCTCCAGCAACCCCTCCTTCTTTGTTTTGTGTCTAATGCCACCACAATACACTATTCCCATGCATTGGAGCACGATAGAGTTTCTGGTCAAGGCGAACGTAAGAAACACTTAAACCCCTTACATAGGGACTTCCTCTTTTAATAGGAAAGGAAGTCTGTTGTACACTCCGAAACCTCTACCTTGAGTCCTACAGAAGAGATACGAGATTTCGCCGTTTCACGTGTGACTTTTAGAGTAGCCCAGAAACGCTGTTTTCTCTCAAAGTGACTACATTCTTTCCAAAACATCGATTCCGAGGAGGCTCATAGCGTTTTGGATCGTTGTTTTAACCGCGTCCACCAAGGCGAGTCTGGCGGCTCTAAGCTCGGGGGATTCTGCTTTCAGAACGGGGATGCTGGCGTAGAAGGAGTTAAAGCTTGCTGATATGTCGTTGGCGAATTCTGCTAGGCCATTCGGCGTGATTTTCTCAGAGGCGTCGATGAAGACCTCTGGGAAGAGGGCTATCTTTCTCACCAATTCGTGCTCAGCAGGCTGTTGGAGCTGGCTGTACTCGATGGTCTGTGGGGTGACCTCGGTTTTCTTGAGGATGTTGGATGCTCTGGCGTAGGCGTATTGAATGAAAGGGGCACTGTTCATCTCAAAATTTAGGATCCTGTCCCAGCTGAAGATGACTTGTTTCGTTGGAGCAATGCTGACCAAGGCGTACTTCACGGCTCCGCCTCCGACGGCTTTAGAGATGGCGTCCTTATCGCTGCCAGAGAGGTGGGGCGACCGCTTCTCCACCTCGTTCAACGCCCGCTTCTCAGCCTCATCCAAAAGCTCATCGAGGGTCACGTAGCGACCCCTCCGCTTGGACATTCGATATCCTGGAAGTTGGACGAGTTCATAGGCGTAGTGCATCATGTTCAGGGCGGTCTTTGGCGAGGTGAGGACGCTCAGGGCTATGCTGATCTGTGTCTGGGCGAGGGCCTGCTCTTTTCCGATTACGTTGATCACTCGATCGGCTCGGTTCAGCTTCCATAGGCTGTAGGCGATGTCCCTTGTCGAGTAGAGGGTGGTTCCGTCGGAGCGATTCAGCACGAGGGAAGGGACTTCGTGTTCAAGGGGGATTCCCAGCAGTGCTTTGACGTGTAGATCCTGCGCCGCTCTCTCAACATCGAAAGTCAAGGCGCCATCAACAACGTGGCAATACGGCGTTCCCTCAAGCTGCTTAACGACCTCGGCGACCGCGCCGTCCCAGACTAAATCGCTCTCCCAGTCCCACGAGTCCCATCTTATATGCATCCTCTCGTAGGTTTCTTTGAAGCCGGATAAGCATAAGTCCACAACCTGTCTGACTAAGCGACGAGTGGCTGGCTCCTCTGCTTCATAGGCACGCATGATCCTCGCGATGCTCAGCTCAGGGGTCTCGTCTTGCTTGATCTTTTCTAAGAGTCCGTAGAACAGGTCGTCATCTCGCTCGCTGAGGTGGCCTGCAGCGGAAGCCCAGTCATCCAACTCCACTTGGATCTTCCTGACCTCCTCTTCCAACGTCCCTGCGTCCCGCGACGTCTGCAGTTTCCGTTTTAACTTTTCAATTTCAATTATGCAGCTGGTGACGGCGTAGACGAGTCCCAGCCAATGATCGATCTTGTCCTTCCGTGGGAGGTGGCTGATCAACTGAAAGCCGTAGACCAAGACCGCGATCTGTCGTCCGACATCATCGACGTAGAAGTCGGAGCTGACCTCGTGGCCTCGAGCCCTCAGAAGGCGGTACAGGGCATCACCAAGCATGGAGTTTCTCGCCGTCCCGACGTGGATGGGGCCCGCAGGATTCACACTGGTGTGCTCCACAATGATCTTTTCGGGCGTGTCGGTCTTAACATAGCCATAAGCAGGTCCCAGCGCCCTCACGGATTCCAGGGTCAACTCGGAGAACGCGGCATAATCGGCGTAAAAATTGATGTATCCCCCAGCGGCTTCAACTCTTCTGAGGAGGGAGCCGCTTGGAACGCCTATGGTTTCAACGATCTGTTCCGCTAAAACCGTAGGACTTCTCTTCGCTTTTTTTGCTAGTTCGAAGCAGAGGGAGGAGGCTAAGTCGCCGAAGTCGCTCGTTGGTGGGTGGGCTAACCGAACCTGATCGACGGCGTAGCTGGGAAAGGCTGTCTGCACGGCCCTCTTTAACGCTTCTTCGCATTCCTTTCTGAATGCCCCAAAGGGGTTTATCGAAGGCGGCTTCACGTACGTCTCCTCATAAATCTCTGAATGGTACGGCTCTTCCTCGTTTATCGATGTTCTCTAACTCCTCTTTTAGGTGATGGAGGGAAATATATCTTCTTCTAAACACTTTGAAAATCTCCATGAACTCCTGTGACACGACGAAAAAATGTTTCTTGTGTGTTATACTTCCGCGGTACAGGCTGTTTCTGACACTGCAACCGTGAGGATCACGGAGCACCCATCGTGCTTTACGGGTCACCTTTATTCACCATCGATTGTAGCCGATGATGAGTAAAAAGGCGCCTCCTTGAAGGCTCTTCTCACCTTGTCCTCGTAAACGAGTTACCTCTAGCATTGATGTGGATTAATCGCTTGTACCCCAAACCAGACCCATGTCATTCTGCAGTCTTCAACTTGCTAGCGCACGCGGCATAAGAATATTAGTTTATGGGATACGCAAAAGAAGGAAGGCTGAAGGATGCAGAGGTAGCTAGTTAATAATTGTGGATTACGCGAATAATTCGGAAGTATTAGAAGAATAAAGAAAGCTTTGAGCTTGACACTCTATCTGTGCAAAGGGCTTTAAACGAAACAACATAATGCTTAAGCAACGTAAATAAAAAATGGTGGTAATACGTATGAAAATTACTGAAGTCACTGCTTACACTCCCTGCGAGGAAAGACAAGACCTTGACATGACCTATTATTACCCGTTAACTTTGGTGAAGATCGATACTGATGAGGGGATTTCTGGCGTTGGAGAGGGAACCTTAGAGACAAAATGCTTGACCGTAGCTACATGTATCAAAGAATTGGGAGATGGATACCTTCTCGGCAAAGACCCTTTACGAATTGAGCGACACTGGCAAGCCATGTACCGCGGCTCATACTGGACTGGTGGACCCGTAATCAATAGTGCAATAAGCGCTATCGAGGCGGCTCTGTGGGACATAGCGGGTAAAAACTACAATACCTCGGTATACAATCTTTTAGGAGGCCGTTATAGAGACAAAATAAAATGTTATACAGGGGTAGGGGGAGCTACCCCCGAGGAATTGGCAGATAACGTAGAGAGAGCATTAAAAGATGGATATACTGCCTGTAAAACCATGGCTTTCGGTGAGAATCCATCGGGTCGAACGATCGATGCAATGGAGGAGGCAGAGCAACGTTGCAAAGCCGTTAGAGATCGAGTTGGCGATAAAATTGATCTCATGCTGGACTGTCATGGACGATGCAGCCTCGAGGAGGCCCTTGGCTTAGTAGAAAAACTCGCAAAGTACAATGTTCGTTGGCTTGAAGAGCCTTTCTTTGCCGAAAACATGGATGCCTTATCTGAACTTCGGAAAAAAAGTAAAATACCCATCGCCACAGGCGAGAGACTTTATACTAAATGGGGGTTCAGAGAGCTCTTTGAGAAACAGGCAGCCCACATCATTCAACCAGACCCCATTCACTGCGGCGGAATCCTTGAAACAAAGAAGATAGCCGCTATGGCAGAGGCTAATTACGTGAACGTAGCCCCCCACTGCCCCTATTTCCATGTGGCTCTTGCTATAGCCATTCAAATCGACGCGTGCACTCCCAACTTTTTAATCCAAGAGGGAGGAAGGATTCGAGGTAAATGGTTAGTTAAGGAGCCCTTTGAGGTAGAAAAGGGTTACATTAAGCTACCCACAAAGCCAGGACTTGGCATAGAACTCGACTTGGACGCCATTGCTGAAAGACCATACAAACCCTCACCACCACGACCCGGCAGGGGATATGGCTACATGTCCTATCGAGAAGACGGCAGTCTCAACCCACGATAACAAACCACTGCGAAAATTCTCCTTTCAATAATCTTTAGCCAGCTCAACCCTTAGTGCGGTCTTTCCACATTTGCCCTGTAAAGCTAGCTAGCTTAACGTAAGAATGAGTCCTACGTATATCAAGTATAAAAAAAAAGAGTGTCATGGTATCCTAGGCTTTGAGATGATCTCCCTGATCTCGAATTCTCTGAAATTCATTGAATGTGAAGGCTTGACTATTATAGCGGTGTCAGCGCCACTGCTTGTGCCCCCGATGGCTACGACCTCTCTATCAACGTTTATCAGTCCCGCATCCGCAGCCATTAACACAATCTCTATGCAGACCTTCATCCCTTGGCTGAAACGATAGAGGGTTTCTCTAACCACTTCTTCAATGGATATTCCACCAAACTTTTTGTTGAAGGATGTAGCTACGTTATCGCCTAAAGAATGAAGACAAGTGAGAACTTTGATGCCCTTATCCTGAAGCCTCTTTCGCTCCTCCGCTGTCATAAGCCAACCCTCTTCATGGAAGGCTTCGGAAATTGTGACCGCGACAATGTTAACCTTCATGTTGGAAAAGGCATCGACAGTTTTTATAGCAGTCCCACCATGAGTCGTCGCCACAACAACATCCCTTATTCCAAGCTCTTCAGCCCTTTTTCGAGCTGCTTCCAGTGTCTTATCGGTGTTTCCTACGCCTTTTCCTTCAAAATATATTATACTCTTCTCCAATTTACACCCCACACCACCCAAATCATTAACTAGCTGATTGTTGATTGAACGGCATCATTTAACCCGATTTCCATATAAAAACACACCCTATTCTTCACCCTCATAACTAGCAGTATTCGCTGTAAAAACGTTATGATCTTCAGCTCACTTCTCCTTTGAACTCTGTTTCCTTCTCAGCAAATGGAATGTCGAATATCGTTCTCTAATCTTTAAAGGTTCTTTGTTGAGGATTTAATGATTGATCGTCGTCTTCAAGAGTGATGCTGATTTTTTGGAACACCACGGTTTTTCAAATCAATCGAGTGTACTGAGCACCGTATGTCAGGTTAATCGATGAAATTTTGTATTTTAACATTATTCTTATACTTTTTTCCTTTTTAGAAACATAAGCTTTAAATACTGGATATTAAGAATATCTAACAATAAGTTAGAATTATATAATAATATGTGTGATATACATAATAGCGGTGCGTAAAAAATGAAAACTCAAGAAATAACAACTTTCGCAGGCACATTAGTAGCCCTTGGCATCGTATTCAGTTCAGATCGATTGGTTGGCTACTCGTTTATCGGGACTGGAGTGCTGTTATCAATTATCAGTGCGATTAAGGTAAAGATAGAAACCAAGAAATAATGAGGGAAGCGAATGGTGAATAACAGAGGCAAACTGCTATGAGGAGACAAAATGCGGTAAAGGCGTTAGGAGTGTTAGTGTGTTTGATAGGAGCCTTTTTAATGGGATGGGGAGACCCCATCCTGGGAGAAAACCATACTGGTATCGCAACCGTAGCAGGGATCTTGGGAATAGGAATTATAAGTAAATCTAAGAGGATAACACCATGACTGATCAGGCTTGGCCTTCGATGGCTGTCGGGATACTCGCCACCATTGTAATCATTGGTGTCTTCGTAATTTGGAGAATATTGAAGGATAGGAGCTCAGGGTTTCCCGCCAAGGATGAGCGGACCCAAAAAGTCACTGGAATGGCGGCCAAGTACGCCTTTTACATCGGTTCATACTTCA
>DAOVBJ010000096.1 GCA_030670615.1 Candidatus Bathyarchaeota archaeon
AAATTCATTGGTTGGAAATACTCCATAAACGACGGGACGCAATCGTTCCTCAAGTCAAAGGAGACATCACTCGATATGGTTTAAGCATCTATAGGATTTATTTGTGAAATTAATTATCTCTACGAAAGATAATGTTTCTTATTTCTTTTCCCATACCGATACTTATCTACCCTATTGTTTATGCATGATTAGTAATGACTAATGGCTATTAATGATACATAACTTTTATCTATACATCAACTAAGCTAGCTGTTAGTAGCAAGCTGTAACTAGTAAGTTTATTTTCTTTTTCGTCATGTTTGGTGGATAGGTTTACTCCTTTCCCCCGATTTGTAGCTAGCTAGCAGACTGCCTTGCATGGAAGAGACCTATATCGCGATTACATGAACAAGGGAGGGGATGCGACGCTATAAGCGAGCTAATGTTTGACTTAAGGATTGAATTTGTTCGACAATTTCTGGCTCATCTTCCCATTGGTGAAATATCTGATTGGTAATCTTCCAACTTCTTAAGCCCTCTTCTCTGTGAATTCGATAAAATGAGCCTACTTTACAGGTGTGCCCATATCCACATTTATAACATGGAAAGATTTCGGAAGTGTAGCAAACACTTCCTTTAAAGGCTGCACGATACGCCGTCATCCGTTTCTTGATAGCTTCAACAGCATTTATGGGAGATCGTATCCCCCCTACTGCAACTGCTACAAACGGCTTCCCTTTGAGAGGGAATCTTTGATGACGGAAGGACCATAATCGCTCCAAGAACATGGCCATGAAACTATTGATATTATTGAAGTACGAAGGGGTGCCAAGTACGATGGCTTCAGCATCAACGATCTTTGGATAAAAGGGTTTGAGGTCGTCTTCTATACGACAAAAGTTATCTCTTGCGCAACGATGAACGCAGGCTCTGCATCCACTGAAAAATAGCTGAGTTAAGTTAACAAATTCAGCGTCTTTTCCACTGTCCTTTAATAGCGATTGCACCATCCTATCTGTGTTTCCGTTAATAATGGGGCTGCTGTTAAAACCTAAAATCGTCAGATGAAGTCACCTCGTTGGACTACCAAATAACCCATTTTAAAGTTTACTAAAAAGCGTGCCAGCGAGAAACTGAGTGCTTTAAGGTTTTATTTCAATTGTTGGCAACTCATGCATGCTTCTCAGGTGTAGAATCTTAGAAATAAGTATTCAATAGCTAGCTACTAATTTAACTAGGTAGCTAGTATGGTTTAAGCCGTTTGTTCTGTCCACGCATTGACGTCGATTTTGAACCGTTCCAGCCCACGCTTTATCTTTTCAATCGGTAATGCGTAAGAAAAACGGAGGTAACCTGCTCCAGCCTCGTTGGGGAACGCTGGGCCGGGAAGAACGACGATTCCGGTCTCCTTCAGCAACCGAATCGCAAACGCTTCAGTCGACATCTTCACTCCTTCTAGGATGGCCTTAATGTTGGGAAAGATAAAGAAGGCTCCTACAGGCTTCCTCACGCTTATCCCCGGAATTTTCGTAAGCTCACTATACATGAAGTCCCTTCTCTTCTGGTAATCCGTAAGCACCTTCTTAAAAAAGTCTTGAGGGCCGCTCAACGCGGCGACACCAGCCTTCTGCACGAAGGACGTGGTACATGAGACGGTGTTCGCTGTGAACATGCTGAAGCGTTTAATAGCCTCCTCTCTAGCCACCAAGTAGCCTAAACGCCACCCCGTCATGGCATATGTCTTTGAAAGGCTATTTATGTGGATGACGTAGTCCCTCCAGTCTGGGTCATCAAGGACGCTCATGAAACCGTCTACGTATGTATAGTGGTCATAGATCTCATCGGAAGCTACCAAGATTCCCTTTTCCTTCGCAAGCTCCATGATACCCTTGAAGTCAGATTTACTCAGCATCCCTCCTGTTGGGTTGTGGGGGGAATTAATAATGACCATCCGTGTTTTACTGGTTATCGCTTCTTGGAAAACTTCGGGAGTCATACTGAATCCGTTTTCCTCGAGGAGAGGGAGGAAGACGGGCTTCCCCCCTGCATAGCAGGTCGCATGGGCATAGGAGTAGAAGCTTGGATCAGGAATAATCACTTCGTCGCCAGGCGAAATGAAAGTGGCGATGGCGAAGAACATGGCGATTTTAGCGCCAGCAGTCACTAATGTCTCAGTTGGCTTCACGTCGACGGCGTCAGTGAAGGCGGATACGTGTCGCGCGATTTCCTGGCGTAATTCAGGAATGCCCGGCGGTGAGACGTACCGGGTGAAGCCTGATCTGAGAGCGTTAACCGCTTCGTCTACAATGTGTTTGGGGGTTGGAAAATCCGGTTGGCCGATACCGAAAGATATTACATCCTTTCCCGCTCTTGCAAGCTGGGAAGCCATATCTGAGTACTCAAAGGTCTTTGCACCCTTCAGCTCAAGCACTGGCTTAGAGATAGAAGAAAACGGGTTTTTCTGAGACATAGACATCATCTCAACTCGATAAGTCATTTAGATATACTTATAATTTAACCCTTCTCCTCAGTGAAGGAACAAGCTACCCAAGAAGACTTTCGTTACACCGCACACCCGTGTACAGGGTTTAACGTTGGGATTCCACCATCCAAGAGCACTAAAAACTTCTACGTGTTTGATCAATTCTCATAATGAACACTCTTTTGAGTCCAAGCCTGCACCATCGGATACGGCTTAAGCTTTCATTCGTTGAAACGTGTTTTCATACGTATGTGAAGGTTAAAGAAGAGATAGGTGTAGAGCGGTATTGTTCGTCTCCATCTCGACATAATGAACGTCAGTAATCCCCTCCCTAAGCCGTATGAGAGAAGACTTCACATTCGAAGCTGACCTCCTCACATATCATGAACGCAGATGTAAGGACAACACGCTTCTGAGGGAAAATCAAATTTAAAAGATTGTCACTCAACGTATCAAGTTTATGTACCTCTATGTAACACTCTAAACGGATCCATGTCTCTCTTTTGAACTATTAGTGGTAAAGAAGATCCCCTAACATCCCCGATTTTATCTCCAAGCGTTATAAAAGTCTTAAGCAAGAATAAACGAGGTTCAATAGTGTTTTGAGAATGTAATTGAAAGCTACCTGAGGTTTGGGGAAGATGAATCCTTGCTGATACGAGAGATAATTGTAGAGAATTTTATGTCCTATAAGTACGCGCGGATACCCTTTAACTCAGGCCTGAACATAGTGTGCGGCCCCAACGGCTCCGGAAAGTCCTCTATACTCCAAGCCATCGCAGTCGCGTTAGGTCAAGTGTACACGGAGAGAGGTAAGAAGTTAAGCGATCTGATCCGTTGGGGGGAAGATACCGCCCGGGTGACTCTCGTCTTTGACAACAAACTCCAGAGCGAGGAGAGGCTAATACCAAAATTTGACGCCGACACCTTTAGACTCTCCCGGTACCTGAATCGAGACGGTAACTACTGGTATGAAACCAACTTTCAAACCGTCAATAAGAGCGAGGTCACAAAGATTCTGAGAAAGTTCGGGATAAACCCCGACAACATGCTCATAATCATGCACCAGCACATGATGGTTGAGTTCGGCATAATCACCCCTCAAAAAAAGTTGCTGATGGTCGAAGAGGCGGTGGGCCTAAGGGAATACCGGAATAACGTACTCGAAGCTCAACAAAAGCTAACACAAGTCTTAAGTGAGGAAGAATCCGTTGCAACCCTCATTAAGAACGCGGAGCAGACACTAGACTACTGGAAAAACGAATACGAACGCTATCAGCAGCGGAAGGAGCTGCTGTTGAAGAAGAACTTTTATGAGCGAGAGCTGACTTGGGCACAACTGATCAGACAGGAGCAAGCCGTCGAGGTTTGGAAGGACAAGATCCGGAAAAAAGAAGATGTGCTGGATCAAAAAGAGAACGAAAATAAAGAGAATGAGATCGTATTACAAGAGTTCCAAGAGAAATTTAATAGAGTGCGCCAAGAACGAAATAAACTCTATAACGCGCTTCTAGCATTCGAGCGAGAGAAGACGGGAGTCGAAGAAGCAGTCAGTAGCCTGCGTAAAAACCTCGACAGTATAACAACCAACTACAACACCATCGCAAACGACTTTGAAGAGCAAGCCACATCGATGGAACTCGACGAAAAAGATGGGCTCCTGAATGCCACCCAAGACGAAACGCTCATCGAGACATCAAGCCTAGAACATGAGAAAGCCGAAGTGGACCAAGGCTCCGACTCAAATCAGATGCTCGAGAAAAGATTGAATGAACTTCAGACGCAGGTTCAACTCCTCAAACAGGAAGCAGATAAGCTCGAAAACGAGAGAGCTTTGTTCAACAAGCTGAGGAAGGATAAAGAAGAAAAAGAAAAGACAGTACAGCGCGAGAGAGAAAGACTCAACAAACTATCAGGAGTCATGGATCAAATCAGCCTCACCCTTGACGCCTTGAGCGAGGGAAAGAAGCAAATCACGTTGGAAGAAGTCCAACGGGAAAGCCTCGAGAAAGAGTTTAGCAGATTCATAAAACGATTGCCCTCAGCAATATCCGTAAAGTCGATCGATGATCCCGTCGAGTTAGCACGGGAAGTATCACTTCGACTGCTGTCGGAGGTTGAGGCAAGGAAGATGGTGAGTGAGCGAAGGACGGATATTGATTCAGTCATTCAGACTCTGTCTGGTGAAGAGCAAGCCGCTGTCACAGCGACTCAAGTGTGCGAGACAGAAATAGACAAGTTCAATAAACATTATGGTGAAGTCAACCACTTTCTAGACGGGAGGCGAGAAAAACCGCAAATACGATGTGATAAATGTGGCAGCCTTCTTGCCTCCGACCAATGGGTAAATCACTTGGAGGAAATCGCTGAACA
>DAOVBJ010000077.1 GCA_030670615.1 Candidatus Bathyarchaeota archaeon
TTGGATTTGAAAGACGACATTTCTAACGAAATGAGAGAGGTGTATAAACGAAGAGCAGATTTGGCTTGCCAACTTCTTTCTAAAACAAAACTGAAATTTACCAAGCCGGACGCTCCCTTTTACCTGTTTCCAAAATGTGACGTAGACTCCGAAGAATTTGCCTTTGACTTAATTGACAACGGAGTAGCCATCGTTCCAGGCACAGCCTTTGGAGATTATAAAAACAATTTTAGGATCTCTCTCACCACACCTGAAGACTCAATAAAAATTGGGTTGAAAAAAATCGCTGAAGCCTTCACGTAAAAGCATCGATACTGCTGCTGAGTAAACTGAAAAAATCAGGTAAGCTGACCTTTTTGTGTAAACACAACGTCTCCTGACTACATTTTTCATAAAGCGTAAAACAATACAAAAAATTTGATTAGACCTGTGATTAGAACCCCCTAAAGGAAAAGGGTAATGAATGTCTTTGGTGAACGGTAATGGAAGGCTTTGAGGCTCTTTTCAAGAGAAATTTTATGGAGTCCTCCCCCATCAAGAAGCCATCTAAGTGGCATTAAAAAATGAGGATCGTCTATATGTCCCCAATGTTTAATGTTGGAGAAAATTGAAGTCGAACTTCAAACACAAAGTGAATTATTAAGTCACTTAGATGTCGTTCATCCTCGCCTCTTTAATTTCTTATCGAAGCATGATTTTAACTCCCTTTCTCCAAGCGAATAATAGGCGTAACTTCAGAAGACCCCGCCAACCTAAATCTCCCTCCTCTAGCAAACTCTTTCGTCTGCCGCAATCTTCGTCCATCAAATGCCACAATAGCTTTTATAACATACTTCCAATCAACCTCTGCTCCCTAGACTTTTAGTGGATTCTTGCGCATGTTTATTCCTTCGAATCACATTACTTTCGACATGGATGCGAGAAAAGTGGTGAAATCTAACGATTTGTTGAAAAGCTACAAATATGTTGCAGTGTTATAGACCCAATAAGTGTTGAGGACATCTCACATGAATGGGCGGTTTGTTTAATGAATGTGATAATTGAGCCTGAACGGAAGACTCCTGTTTTAACAGTTGTGGACGTCGTAGTTGTAGGTGGAGGCTCCGCAGGACTCGTCGCAGCATTGGCTGCAAGACGTGCGGGGGCTGACGTCCTATTGATTGAGCGCCACGGTTACTTAGGTGGATTACTCACAGGAGGTTTTGTGACTAAACCGCAGGCCCCTGTTGTTGGGGGTATCCCCGAGGAATTGTTTGAGCGGGCGATACGGCTTGGCGGCGCGAGGGGAAATACGCGGTATCGACTTCGTAATGGGACATATACTTACTTTATGTCGCCCATCGATCCAGAGACGATGAAGCGCGTGGCCTTTGAGTGTGTGGATGAAGCGGGAGTCAAGTTGCTACTTCACTCCCTCGTCGTGGATTCGGTGACCGAGGGCGATGATGTGAAGGGTGTTCTGGTAGAAAATAAATCAGGGAGGCAGGCGATAATGGCCGATGTAGTTGTCGACGCTTCTGGAGACGCCGATGTTGCGGCTTCTGCAGGTGCTCCCTACGAGGTAGGACGACGGAAAGATGGAGTGGCTCAGCCGATGTCAATGATGTTTAGAATGGGTCGTGTAGACGTAAATGTGTTAGTACAATACGCAAAAAATCATTTGGATGACTTCACGTTCACCTATTACCCAAACGTTGAGGGACAAATACCCGAAAAATCTCAGAGTTTAAACATCGTGCTCGAAGGGTTTATGAGTCTACAGCAGAAGGCTTCTGACGAACTAGGGTATGAAAGCCCGAGAGTCGGGCTAAACATAAAGGCTGGGATAGGGATAGGCGACGTCTTTGTAAACGCCACGAGAATTACTGAGGGCGTGGCAACCAACATTCAAGATCTCACAGACGCTGAGGTGCAAGTTAGGACACAGGTTCAGGAGTGTGTTACGTTCCTCAGGACGTATGTACCTGGGTTCAAAGACTCGTATCTACTGGACACCCCCACAGAGATCGGAGTGCGAGAGAGCAGACGAATAATAGGCGAATACACCTTAACGCTAAAGGATATTTTACACCGTAGAAAATTCGACGACGTGGTTGCGAAAGGTTACGGCGTCATTGACATCCATGAACCCGGAGGCAGAAGATTACGCTTCGATGCCATCGAGGAATATCAGATTCCATACAGGTGCCTCCTACCAAAGAAGATCAACAGGTTGTTAGTAGCAGGAAGATGCGTTTCATGCGACCACGAAGTCCTTGGAACAATCAGAACCATACCTACGTGCATGTATACTGGTCAAGCAGCAGGAGTGGCTGCCGCCCTTTCAGTCAAGTATAACACAACACCACGGAACCTGAATGTTAAAGCCCTTCAGAAGTCTCTCATTAAACAGAAGGTTGTGTTATTCGAGAGCGTCTTGAAGCGGATGAAGACACACACCTAGACTCTGCTTCAAGAGCTAACTAGCTGTTTAGCGCGCGCATAAGAAGCTCTGTTTCCGGTCTGTATATTGCTGCTGGTATATGTCTGAATTTATGCATTACGCCGTTGTGATATACTGTTCCTCCATGCTGTGGCCCTTGTGTTCCAACAGCAGCATCAATTCTATCTTGAATTATTTGATAAGCAACGTTTACTGATTTACCCTCATCACCGTAAAATCCTCCAGCAACAACAGAAAGTGTCATAGTGAACCAAAACAATTTGTAGCTTAAAGATTTAAGGTTTACTTTGTAGCGCACGCGCTAATTACAACAAAAGCTTAATAGAAAAATTGTAAAATGAACAAGCTAGCTAGCTTTATTGAGAAGTGAGGACGTAGATGAACTCATGAAGAATTCTATATGTTAATCCCCAAATGATGTATTTTCTGACAATATAAGCCGGACGATCTCCGAAACTGAGTGTTACGATCCTTTCATTTTGGATAAGTTTTTTCAGCGAAACCCAAATGAACTTTTCCACTTCCCTTTCATTCACCTTGATTGAAGGTTCCTGTTCGAGAAGTATGACGAATGGAAGAATGTTTAGTTCAGGTCTCCGCTTTGACCTTTGAGGGGGCAGTACTCCAAGAAATCGACAGTGGTCTTGGACGTTTATGTTTATTTCTTCTAAGACTTCTCTGATTACTGTTTCCTTCAGATCTCGATCCTTAACGTCTAGTTTTCCCCCGGGCAGAGCCATATGTCCTGACCAAGAATCAGCTGGGTTTTCAGCGCGTTTTACGAAAAGGGCTCGGAGGTCTTGATCCGCAATCTGTAATAGTAGAGCAACGGCTGCGTTAGCCTCCTGTCTTTCGTGGCCTGTTTCCAAAACGCGTGACAGTTTTTCGACGGTTTCGGTCGCATCCAACTTAAATCACCTGATTGACGCCAAGTATTTTTATCTTCCTAGCAAGCGACTCAAGAAACTTAAAGTTATAGAATCATTGAATATGCTGTCTTGACGCGATTATTCGAGGGAATGTATTAGACTTTGTATTTTTTCAAGAAGTCTCTTCATCCATTCAAGATTTTTTTTATTGGGTATGTCATTTATTTGCTGTTCAAGGTATTTGGATGCGATCAAGATCTCGTTTTTTACGGTATCGGTTTTCACGTCGGATCGCATCAAGCACCTTTGGGATGCCTCAAGCTTCTGAATTGGATAACGCAGCAAATCACTCATCCCTTCTTGTGGGTGCTCGAAGTCGTATCGTCGAAGTAGGTCGATAAGTATTTCCTGTAGCTTCTCGAGGGTGTCCAGTCGCTCTTTTGATGCTATCAATCGAAGGGGAATTCTCTTGATCACCTCGAAAAGTCGCGACGTTTCCTTTCGAAGAATCTCGATTTTATACCTAAATCGGGGATCCCCCTTAATTCTCTCTACGGATTCCTTTCTTGAGCTTTGTACTGCCAAGCTCATCAGTATCTTTGCATCGATCCCACGTTCATCCCGAATGCTTTGGGGGACGTTTGCGATGTAGTTCATCCAGTCGTTAAAGCTGCGTTGAGACTCAGGGTTCACACGCAATACAAGATCATACAGTAGCACTTCCATCTCAGCCAACTCAGTATTCACGTCTTGCAAATCGATTTGGACAGGCGGTTGTTGTAGAGCGAGTTCCAGCCAAAAGGCGACTTCTCTATCAAAATGGTCATTCGAAGAAATGAGGAAATCATGTAGGTCTTTAATCCCATCGATTTCTGGGTGGGAATAAAGGTCAAACAGCGTCTGGTTTAACCTCTTGTTGTAAAGTTCGTTCTTGAGAGCTAATCCCACTACAACTTTGTTTAATCGGGCACTCAAGAATGTTCTCTTCCCCCTTTTGGAGTTACGTACTTAGTTAGTTATCTTGATACTAACTTTTTAAGTTAGGCGATTCCCAAACACCTTCCCCTCATTAAAACGCTTTAGTGGTGTGGATGATACTCAGAGATCACCAATCAAAAAAGTTCTTAAAGCATAGCTTGTTTTTCCCTAGACGATAGTATTATTCGCGTCATGAATCGTCGCTAAAACAGGTTTTCATTCTCCTTCTTTTTTAGTGATGGTCTTCACTCCAGTGTTACGTGGTGTTGTTGACACGTTCAGAAGAGTATTGTAGGCATCGATTGTTTAATGTCCGTTGAGCGGGTTCCACGCCCATTCAAGCGTTTGACCAGGGACAAAGAGGTTCCTCTTCTTTCGTTGAGATTGATCTGCTTATTATTAAGAGTGCATGCAAAGCTCTTCCAGTTCCTCCAGCGAATGTATGATGAAGTCCGGTTGAATGGCGTTGACTTCTTCGTCGGCCACTCGGTCGGGTCCTCGCACTATCCACGCAGTCTTCATACCCACGTTCTTCGCGCCAAAGATGTCGCAACGTAAATCATCGCCCACAAAGAGGGTTTCCCTTGCTTCAACCTCCATCAGGTGTAGAAGCCTATTGAAGATAAGAGGATGGGGTTTCCTCCAGCCCACCTCTTCCGACACCAAAACGAACTCGAAATAGTTTTCCAGTCCCAGTCTCCTTAAGGAGCTGCGAAGAAAGGATGAATCGGTGAAGTTGGAGATCAACCCGAATCTAAAAGTTGATCGAAGTCTCTCAACTGCCTTCCACGCATCCTCGTAAACCGAAAGCCTCCAAGGCTCGAAGTAGGCTTCCACCGCTTCAACGATCGGTGAGCTATCGTCTTCTACGTCGTAACCAAGCCTCTTGAGGGTTTCCACTAATAGAATGCGGTTACTGACTTCCTTCTGGGTGTTGCGCCTCACCTCTCGCTGGTCTGAAGCCACTCCACGATAGGTCCGTGTAAACTCCTCATCGGAGATGTTGATCTCGTGTTGATGAAGCTTCTCGCAGATGCTGCTTAAACAACGATGCACCTCAGCCTTAGCTTCCACAAGGGTTCCAAAGAAGTCGAAGCCCACCACCTTTATGTTTGAAACACCCTTTTCTTGAGAACCAACACTCCTCACGTCGTCTTCACCTCGTTAATCTAGCTAGCT
>DAOVBJ010000045.1 GCA_030670615.1 Candidatus Bathyarchaeota archaeon
GCTAACGTCGCAGCTGAAGTAGAGGTTCCAGCTTAAGTATTCGACTGAGCTACACCTCTCCCCTTTCCCTAAGGAGGTATGGCATAAACAGGGTAGTTTTATGAAGAGGATTCTGCGAAGACGAGTCGCAAGAGAAGCGGCACGGCTTCTCTACTATAACCTCTCTGGAGAATACAAGCAGGCTAAGGAAGAAGCGGCCAGACGTTTAGGCGTTGCGGTTCTTCCGAACAACTTTGAAGTCGCCGTTGAACTTGACCGATTGGCTGGTGAAGTAGAGGGCGGTGATCGGGAGACGTTACGCGTTGACCTGAGGCGAGAAGCCCTCACCGTTATGAGTCGCCTTAGGGCCTTTCACCCAAGGCTTATAGGAAGCGTTTGGCGTGGAACCGCGAGGAAGGGTAGTGACATAGATATCGAGGTTTTCTGTCACGAACGTGAAGCCGTCATCAAAGAAGTCGAAAAGGTGTATCCCACAACAAGACTGGAACACGTTTCCAAGACAAATGAGGGAAAAACGAAACGGTATTTACATGCACACTTCAACATGCCTTCAGGACACGAGGTGGACGTCGTAATTAAAAGTCTTGAGCACCTTAGTGAGCGACGAAAATGCGAGGTTTACGGTGATAACATCGTCGGAGTGACCCTGCCGCAACTAAGAAAACTTCTTGACGAGAATCCACATAAGAGATTTATTCCAAAAGAAAGATAAGCGTACGATGTATGAGAAAGGGATGAGGGTTCTCTGTGAAGGCTGTTATTCTGGCCGCGGGTGAGGGAACAAGGCTTCAACCATTAACTTCAACCCGTCCAAAACACATGATTCCCCTTGGGGGCAGTCCACTCCTTGAACACCTTCTAGTAGCTCTCAAAGAAAGCGACGTGAAAGACATCCTGATCGTGACAGGCTACCGTGAAACCCAGGTGAGAACTTACTTCAGCGACGGCGCCCAATGGGACCTCAGTTTAGAGTACTCCCATCAAGAAAAACCCCTGGGATCCGGCCATGCCATAGGCCTCGCAGAAGATTATGTGGGCAACGACGACTTCCTTGCAGTGTACGGCGACCTCGTTGTTGACCCCTCGATCATGCGGTCAATCTTGAGAAAACACGACCAGAAGGGGTTACCGGTTCTCTGCGTTGTTCCCGTAACGAACCCTCAGCAATACGGCATCGTCCTTCTAAAGGACGATCGAGTAGTTGACATCATCGAAAAACCGACGTCAAACGACGTTGGGAACCTCGCTAACGCGGGGATCTACATCTTTCCCCCCGAAGTGTTTACCGAGATCCGGAGGACACCTGAGTCTCCAAGAGGCGAAATCGAGGTAACCGATACCATTAAACAAATGGTACGACAAAACATGGAATACACCTCAAACCGGATCCGACCGGAGGATTGGATGGACGTCGGGAGGCCGTGGGACCTCTTAGAGGCCAATCGAAGGGTGCTTGAACGCTGTAGCCCCGACATTCTGGGGGACGTTGAAGAAGGCGTTTATTTGAACGGGCGTGTACACGTTGAAGCAGGCGCGAAACTGCGTTCAGGCGCGTACGTTGAAGGCCCCGTTTTCATTGGAAGCGGGAGCGACGTTGGACCAAACTGTTACCTTCGACCCTTCACGAGTTTAGAACGAAATGTTCGCATTGGGAATGGGTGTGAAGTGAAGAACAGCCTGATCCTCGACGGCACCCACATCGGTCATCTATCCTACGTCGGGGACAGCGTAGTTGGAGCGAACTGCAATTTCGGCGCAGGATCTACGATCGCTAATCTACGCTTGGACAAGGCGAACGTGAGGGTCCGGATTAAAGGCGAAGCCATGGACAGTGGCAGAAGAAAACTTGGCGTGATTATGGGGGACGACGTGGAAATAGGGATTGGGGTGCAACTCATGCCGGGGGTTAAGATTGGGGCTGGTGCTTGGATTGGACCCAATACAACGGTTTATGAGGACGTGCCTCCTGAAACCTTTGTGATGCAGAAACAAGAAGTAATCCATGGACATAGGAAACGTGGGTAGCGACAAAATAGATGACATATCCCAACCATTTTTCATAACATAACCCAAAAAGATCGTGTCCACCGCAAATGAGGCTTTTGGCAACCTGTGTACTTATCTGAACTAATACAACTAATACAAGGGCGAGATGAGAGGTCAGGAGTCGAGGCATAACAAGCATACTTAGACCGAGAAAACGCAGTTAAAAACCAACTGTGTGGGCTTCTGGGTGGCTCAAACAACTGTATCGTTACAGTTCTGGGCTTCTTCGAGGGCAAGGCCCTCCCTTTATTTCCGTGTGCTGTTTCAGACGTGAATTCGCGTGTAAAAGAATAATCTAAATATGGTGGCTTCTGATTATGTTTGATAACACACGATAAAACCCAATTAAGCCGTGGTCTGAAGGACGATGAAGCTGACGCGGAAAGAATTAGAGAAGATGTTTCCCAACCTCAACAAGGAAATGCAGGATAAGACTGGAAGCGTGTCGATAGACCCCGTCCAAACAGAGCCATCGGAGCCCAATCCGTTGAGAGGGTACAACCCCGACGTTGTTGACTTCCTGAGACGCTGTGAAAACAGCGGGGAAGGCGAGGAGATCATTGACTTCCTGGAGAAGCGAGGAGAAATCAGTCCAAACCACGCCGTGACACTGCGGAGAAAGTTGCAGGAGAAGGGCATTCGAAGTTTCGGCCCCAAGAAGGAAGCGGATTACTATCTCAAAAAGCTAAAGCCTTAAACGGCTATCGCCTACTCTTCGAGGAAACAATCTTTACCACGTCCCGATCCTTGAGGACATAGTCTTCTCCAAGGCGTCTCCTCGTACGCGCGTCTATAGCGTAAATGAAGCCTTCGCCCAGGTCGCTGTGAATCAAATACGCAAATTGCTTTGCGGTTGTTCCGTATGGAACCAGGAAGGCGTCTGGTAAAACGCGGTCATTGTGGTCACACAGCTTCTCAACGTTTTCCACGGGGTACACCGTGATCATTTTCAGCAGCTCGAAGAACGCCGTGTTTAATACGTTCTGAACCCCCGTAGTACTCCACTTCTTAAAGATCCTTTCCCCCACAAACTCAAGGATTCTTCTCTGCTCTTGGGTGAGCTTTTCCACGTTCTTAATTTGGAAGTGGGAGTCGCCTGGTAGATAGTCGATCAATCCGCTTTGAGCGGCTCGACGGAGGATGAGTTCAGCTTCGGCACTGCAGGGGATCACGGTGTATCCCAGCCTTTGCAGGCGGAGGATGTTCTTCTCGGCTGTAGCAACGTCCGTTTTATTGGCTGCGATCATCATTGGTTTGGCGTTTTTTCTCAGCGCATCTGCAAAGTGCGTCAAGTCCTCGTCACTCCACTCTGTCGGCTTATCGGGGTTTAGACCCGTTGTTCTCACGGCTTCGAGGATGGAAGTCTTTTGTATTGCGAGACCACTCAATTTATCATATAACGCTTCCACTAAATCCCCGCGCGTCGTCTCCACGGCTTGACCGATCCGCCTCCAATCCTTAGTTAAAATCTGGACGAGCCACATCGTGATCTCTCGTTCCAGAAAGGCAACGTCCTTCACGGGGTCATGCGTTCCCGGCTCGCAGAGTCGTCCCTCTTCGTCCGTGGCTCCAGCGGCGTCGACGACGTGGATTAGCACGTCGGCTTTCCTCACCTCGTCGAGAAAGTAGTTACCAAGGCCTTTTCCCTGCCAAGCGTCAGGGACAAGACCGGCGCAATCTATGAGATCTACGGGGATGAGACGGACTCCATCGATGCAAAGCGAATTTTTCGGCTGATCTTCCACCGCGAGTTCTTTGCAGACGCATCGACTCCTCACGTAGGCAATTCCCCTGTTTGACTTGATGGTAGTGAAGGGCCTGCTGTCGATAGGGACAGGGATGAGGGTCGTCGCGCTGAAGAAGGTGCTTTTTCCCGTGTTTGGCTTTCCCACTACCCCCAAGAGCACACCTGGCACCCTCCTGCTAGATTTCGTATCTATAGGGAAGCATTTCCCTGAGGTAGCCCACCATAACTGTAGAACCCTTCTTTTCTGCCATTATTAACTTGACATCGTTGTTGGAGAACTCATTGAGGTACTGAAGACAAGCGCCACACGGCCTTATCATTTCCCGCCTATTCCACGCCACCGATAAGGCTACTATCTTCAAGTCAGGGCCTTCATGGAGTATGGCGTGGTTAACGGCGTTTCTCTCCGCGCAGATACCGAGACCCGAAATCGCGCTCTCGACGTTGCAGCCCCCATAGACTTCCTTTTCAGTTAACACAGCTGACCCGACTTGAACCTCCGTGAAGGGGGCGTGGGCTCTTCCAATAACGTCCTCAGCCATCTGAACTAAAGACCATTCCTCAGCAGAAAGGCTTGCCTTCAAAACCGTTTCCATCACAACCTCTCCTCTTTTCCAACACGCTAAATGTAAATACCCGTTTGATGCTTATCTAAGATAGTCCCAAACGTTTATTTAGAGTTATTTCCCTTCTTCTCGTTTTTCACACTAAATAACTTTTATTATCGGCCTCAAAGCGAACGAGATAGTTCGGTGTAGGCTGCTGAGGTTCGTCGTCTTTCCTTCACGTCATCGCCGACAGTCTAAACCTCATCCCTCCAACGGCCATTGTAAACGTGACTTCGGATAGTTAACCACGTTTAGTGGAAAAGATGAGTCTGATGGTTATTTATTATCAATCCCCTTAAGGTTTTTTGAGGGTTAGCCAGAGGCAATGCTGCTTCGCGATTGGGCCTTCTTTATATCCTTACTTGCGCTCTTTCACAGGATCTTCCAGTACTCCTTGAAGCGTGCCTCTTTCACGTCGTATTCCATATCCCTGAGATCCGCTTGGACTCCAAGCCTCTTCAGCGCCGCGAACATCATATTCGTCATGAAGTGGGACGGGTGCTTGCCTTCTCCAAGTAGCTTCGCTGAGGACTCGGTTACAGAGACCCCTCTCATCTCGACAATCGCTTCTTTCTCGCTTAACTTGGTAATGGATATCGTTTTCATGTAGCCCGTGGACTCCAGATACTTAGCGATCTTGATCAGGACTTCCAGCGGTTCTTCATCAGCTTCGATTGTTAACATTCCTCTTTGTAACGCCTCGTCCAAGTGATACTCGCCCACTTTCATAAAGAAGGCTTTCGACTGCACGCCGAGGTACTCATTCACTGCTTGACAGATAGAATAGTTGATGGTGTCAAAGAACTCTGGTTTGATCAAACACGTCACCCCATCATAAATATACGTTCGTTTTTAATATATTTTCTTTGATAGAGCTCGGATTCACTAACGGCCTTCCGCTTCTTCCTTTTTTTCCTCTTCTTTAGCTAGCTATTTAGGGCCACGGACACTGCCGTCTATCTCGTGATTGAAGTCCTTTTGAGCATCAACAATTATCAATGCTGATTCCTCGTCGACAACGAATTTCATCCCTCCTTCCTCCCTAACTGCAGCTCGGATTGAAGTCGCCTGCACAACCTGTCTTACTGCTTCAAAAGTCTTTTCGCGACGAAACCACGTGGTCGATCTAAGCGTGTTACGGGATTCGATGGATGTTACGTCGTGATGGGGGCGCCCCGAAGGAGCCGGTTCAGCCACCGGCTCCCCAGATGGATACATCGGCTGTATAAAGACATAATTAGTTCCTCGTTCTTTTAACAGAATAATGGATCCTGTAGTTTCCGTCACTAAGTCAACTGGTCATTATGATGGCGTGAGGAGAGCCTTACACTTAATTGAGGAGCAAGTTAAGCACGACGTCAAGGACAAGAAGAAAATTCTCGTCAAGCCTAACTTTGTCTCAACGAGTAGACAGCTGGCAGCCACTCATGTGGATGCGGTGAAGGCCGTGTTAGACATGATTTCTCAGTATCACTCGGGAGCGATCCTTATCGGAGAAGGCCCAGCGAATTCCAGTCTGACGACCGGGCTGACGAATTTTAATTATCTCACGCTTCGAGACGAGTATGACGTCGAGTTCTTGGACTTGAATCGGGATGATTGGGTGGAGGTAGAAGGCTACGACTCCCAACTACAACCCTTAACGTTTCGCCTGTCAAAGTCGGTTGTTGAAAGCGATTATCGGGTGTCCGTTGCGATCCCTAAGACACATGACTGTGTCATCACCACCCTCTCCATCAAGAATATGGTCGTAGGAAGCCTGGTCAATAGTGAAAAATCGAAGATTCATCAAGGCTACAAGGGGATCAACCTCAACCTTGCTACGTTTTCCCGTTTTGTCATGCCACATCTTGGCGTAATCGACGGCTTTATCGGCATGGAGGGACGAGGCCCCGTCTCAGGTAACCCCGTAGAGCTTCGGGCTGCAGCCGCCAGCCTCCACCCCATCTCTCTAGACGCAGTGACAAGCAAGATCATGGGGTTTGACCCCTTCGAGATAGGCTACCTTCACCACTTACACGCGTGGAAGCGAGGCGTAATCGACTTGGACCAGATCACGATACTTGGCACATCCATCGACGATGTCGCCCTACAATTCCAACCTCATCCACGCTATCACGAAATGCATAACTGGAAGGTCTGACCCAACAACGTGTGGGGAATCCTGCGGGCGTAGACGACGCTTCACGTTGTTACCCGTTTACCGAACTTTAGTGGGTCATGGGTTAGAAGTGTGAGACACGTCAGTTTTCTTGAGTTCTTCAAGCGCTATTAACGTGGATTCACATGTATCCACCTACATCTATCTGCTGGTAATTAGTCTGGGCGAAGCTAGCTAGCTGTTTTGAATTTACATACTCCTCTATGAAAATGCCTAAAAAGCGTAAATTCTAGGGTTCTAAAGTGTGATGTCTAGAAATTCATTGGGATACATTAACATTTACTGCCAGCCAGATAGGCCACTGCTGTATGTACGGGTGGACCGGGTCTCTCTCATTTTTCCTAATGTAAAAAACGATAAATTGAAAAAAAATTTTTCTGGGAAAGAGCATAAATCGCGGCGTGTTTCCTCAAAGGCTCCTAGAAAACGGCTCGTTGCACAGGCCAATGACACGGTTATACTACGCATTATCCCTTGTAAAATCCGTCTGAAATATGAGTGTCTGAGGATCATTTGGCCCTATATGTCAA
>DAOVBJ010000191.1 GCA_030670615.1 Candidatus Bathyarchaeota archaeon
GATATAGATTTAAACTCCGTGGTGTTAGCATTCCCAAGGGTTGAGTATCGACCTGAACAATTCCCCGGCCTAGTCTTTAGGCTGAAGAAGCCGAAGACGGCGACGCTAATATTTAGTTCAGGAAAAATGGTTTGTACAGGCGCGAAATCTGAGAGACAGGCCAAGAGGGCCGTAAGAAAGGTTGTTCGAGAACTAAAGAACAACGGAATAGTAATCAGGAGAAAACCAACTATCAAAGTTGTGAACATGGTTGCCTCAGCGAGTTTTGGGGTAAGGATAGATTTGGAGAAGGCTGTCTATCGCCTTGGAAGGACAATGTTCGAGCCCGAGCAATTTCCCGGCCTCATCTACAGGATGGACGAGCCCAGGGTAGTCATTCTCGTTTTCGCGAGTGGGAAGATCGTTTGCACAGGCGCTAAGAGGGAAGAGGAAGTCTATGAGTCCATTAACAAGCTCCGCGACCAATTGGAGAGGGAAGAACTGATATACTACGAAAAAAAGTGAAAACGCATTAACACAACCCTATAAGCTAGCTACGTTCAAAGGTCTCTGCGAGAAACATACTCGACAAAAGGAAAGTAACGTCAAAGTAACCTATATCCCGAGCGACGCGATAAAAGTTTATTATGAATAACAGGCAGAACATTATTCCAGTAGCTGAGGTATGGAAAGTTGAGACGTCGTTTCTCAGATAGTCTCAGGAAGGAGGTGGATCTCCTCTGGGAGAAGATCTTCACCCACCCCTTTCTCATTGAGCTGGGTGAAGGACGGCTGCCCCTCGACGTGTTTAGGTTCTACGTGAAGCAGGACTACGTCTACCTCTTGGAGTTCTCCCGGTGCTTAGGCATAGCCGCAGCGAAGGCAGAGGATCGGGAGACAATGCATACCTTTGCCTCCCTCCTTAACGCGTCTCTCACCGTGGAAGTGGAGATGCTGGAGCGTCTTGGACAAAAAACCGGGATCACCGCTGATGAACTGCGGGCGTCAAAGCCGGCTCCAACCAACGTTGCCTACACACGACACATCTTATCCGTGGCGTACGCGGGAACGGTGGGTGAAATCATGGCCGCGATGCTACCATGCATGTGGTCCTACCAAGAGATCGGTGAGAAGCTTAATGCTCAAAGCACGTTGACGCGCAACACCGTCTACTCTGAATGGTGCGCCACTTATCAGACGCAGGAGTACATGGAACTCGTTTCCAGGTATCGGCGATTGGTGGATAACCTCGCCTCAGAGTCCGGATCTCGGATGAAGAAGAAGATGAGGACCCACTTTGTCCTGAGCAGTAGATACGAGTACCTCTTCTGGGACATGGCGTACAGAAAAGAGGAGTGGCCCCTCTAAGAACCCCAACCGACTCATGAGGTTCGAATAGCCACTGCTACCCATCCATTAAAAACGTGAAGAGTGAGAGTCAACGGTTTCACTCGCGTGTGTTGCATACTACCTTTGTTATTGATGGACTGAGAGTCACGCGTCTTTGAAAGGGGTTGGAGTAAGCTATATACGGTAACGTGGGATGTATTAGGGGAGGGGTAGAAATGAAGAAGGTTTTTTGTGCCTTAACCATCGCTGGCTCCGACTCCGGGGGGGGAGCGGGAATTCAAGCGGACCTCAAGACCTTTGCAGCCCTCGGGGTTCACGGGATGGCAGCGATCACCGCCATTACAGCCCAGAACACGGTGACGGTCAAGGCTATTCAGGATGTGGATCCAGAGATTGTGGGGGCACAGATTGATGCGGTAGCGGAGGATATTGGTGTGGATGCCGCGAAGACAGGGATGCTGCACACCAGTGAGATCATAAAGGCCGTCTCTGAACGGATCGAGAGCCATGGCTTCCCAACCGTTGTCGATCCAGTAATGGTGGCTAAGGGGGGTGCACGCCTCTTAGAGAAGGAAGCAACCAAGACGTTGATCAGCAGACTTCTTCCTCTTGCGACGGTCGTGACACCGAATGCGACGGAGGCGCAAGCCATTTCGGGAAGACCCATACGCAGCCTAGACGACGCGAAGGCTGCTGCAAAGGAAATCGCGGGCATGGGACCGAAAGCTGTTATCGTGAAGGGAGGACATCTGCCAGGAACCAAAGCGATTGATGTCCTGTTTTATGAGGGTGCGTTTCAATTCTTCGAGGCGGAGAGGCTGGAAACCACGGCAACCCATGGGACGGGATGTACGTTTTCCTCCGCTATCGCCGCCGAACTTGCGAAGGGAACTGAGATGGTGGACGCCATCGGCGTCGCTAAGGCATTCATAAACAGAGCGATCAGATTCGGCTTACCCATAGGTCGCGGGCATGGACCGGTGAACCCTATGGCGAACCTGTACAACGAAGCAGCAAAATATCGGGTGCTCTCCCAAGTGAAGAAGGCGGTAAACGTATTGGAGACTCATCACGAGGTTTCGACCCTGATTCCTGAGAGTCAGACAAACATCGTCATGGCCTTGCCCCAAGCAGTGGACGCCTTCGACGTGGCAGGGGTGCGTGGACGGATCGTCCGAGTTGGAGAGCGGGTGAGGGCATCAGCATGCCCGGAGTTTGGGGCGTCCAGCCATGTGGCCAGAACCGTGCTTGTGGCCATGAAACATGATCAATCCATCAGAGCGGGGATGAATATCCGATACTCCGAGGACCTAATTGCTGTCTGTACGAGACTGGGCTTCGCGGTTTCGTCCTATGACCGAAAAGAGGAGCCCTTAGAGGTCAAGCATATTGAGGGAATGACCACGCGGTGGGGGGCGGAACAGGCGATTACCAAAATTGGGCGCGTGCCCCAGATCATCTACCACACGGGCGACTGGGGGAAGGAGCCGATGATCATTCTGTTAGGAACGAACGCTTCTGAGGTCGCAGAGATGGCGGTGAAGATTGCAGGGGACTAGTGAATCTGAGAAAGATCTGTTGAACAGGTTTCTCCGGGG
>DAOVBJ010000157.1 GCA_030670615.1 Candidatus Bathyarchaeota archaeon
GTTGAGAAACTCTTGGAAGGTCGCTGCTTCGAAGGGTTTGTGAAGGACGTTGAGGAGGCCCATAAGGAAGTTGACGCTGGTAAAGGTCGTGTAGAAGTCTCCTTTTCCGGGGATAATGACCTCCTGACATCCATCGCTGCAGTAGAGTCTAGCGTCCTCAAGGGGGATACCCGCTCGCATGAGGCCAGCTATGTGGGCTTTGTCGTTATAGAAACAGGGGAAGCCACCCATACCCGCCTTAACCAGCTCGCTGCACCTCGTCCAGAGTACAGGTGGGGAGCCCTTGTGAAATCTGACGTTGATCTTGGGATCGGGAAGCCTCAGGCTCTGCGAGGCGTCGAGACATAGATAGGTTAACTCGTTGGTCACGTCGTTGCCATGGGAGTCCTGTCCGGATAAGGTTACGTTCTCACAGGTATCTGTCGTCAAGTCGCTCTCTATGTTCAGTTTAATCCAGAGGCATTTGAGGAGCTCCAACGCCTCCTCCCGCGTAAGCACCTCTTCTTTCACATCCTTCAGGTAGAAGGGGTAGAGGTCTTGGTCGAACCTTCCAATGGGTAGACATGATTGGTTCTCTGCCTTATGGATGATACAGGTGAACCAGAAAAGCTGCAGGGCCTCATGAAAGCTCCTCGGTGGGTTGTCTGAGATCCATCTACAGCCGTCGGCAATAGTCTTAAGCTCTGCACGCCGCTTCGGATTCACGGTCTTATGGGCCAACCGTTCAGCTTCATGGGCGTGTCTGAGGACAAAGCGAGAGGCGGCTTGGAGGATGAGCACTACCGCCTGTAGAAACGCCGTCTTCTCGGAACTCCGAGGAAAGCCCTCGATGGTCTTCATCTTCTGAAGAGCCTCCTCCAATAACCCTCCATAACCAAGTTGTAGAACCCTCTGAAGGCCGAAAGGAATGTGGGAGCTGACGGAGCCTTCTCTGATGCCATCCCTCTGAGCGGCCTTCAATTCCTCGTCAGTCAAGTAATGTGGGTAGTAGGTCAGGCAGTGCTCAGTCGCGGGCTTGACGGGTAACTCGTAGTCGAAGCCTCCGGTAACGTTCTCTCCCGCCCTCAGAGGCCCATAAACCGTTCGAAGTCCAACGATGAGCTCGTCGTCCAGTATGATAGAAGCGGTCTCGTCCAGGATGAGGGCGAGGCCCTTCGCCTTCCGCACGACGATAGTCTCCCTTGCACCGTCCCCATCACCAAAGACCGTTATATCCTTTACCTCCCGATACTGAGTGTGGAGGAGGTTGAGGTGCGCTTCCAGAAGCCGTTGTATACGCCCCATTAATCGTCATCCTTCAATCTCGTTAATGTTTAAGGATGGGGGCGATACGCATTTATCTTTGTTGTTCAACCCGAGACGATAGGAAACCGAATAAGGGATCAACCCACTCCCTTGAAAACGCAGACGAAATTCCATAAAAGAGGGAAGAGGACCCTTAAAATGTTGGAAGAGGAGTCGAGGTCTCGAGGAAGGTAGTGCAGAGGAGAGACTGGTGAGGAAGATTTGTGGTCGACAAAGCATTCAGGTGGTGGGGATTATTCTGGTTCGATTACTACGGCGATTCCTGTTGCCGAGATGAGGATGGTGCCTTGAAGGATGTCCGAGGTTTCGATGTCCAGCCCAACTTTCGACGCGATTATCTGTAGGTTATGCATAGTTTATCCGTAGGCTTTGACGTGTCAAGGGCATGAGTAATCGGGGTTTTTGGCGAAACTACGGGTTTTCAAGCTTGTTCCCAAAAAAAAATACAATTTTAGCGTGAAACGAAGCTAACTAGAGAGCTAGCTAAAGGCCTTTAAATGAACTGGAAATCACCTGTATAATTGGCTCAGGAGGGGGGAGGGGACAGAACTTGTTCGTCCGTTACGATGGCCGAGGACGTCTCCTCGATTCCTTCGACGGATCGCAGCTCCTCTATGAAGTCTGATAACTTCTTGAGGCTTTGAAATCGAGCTTTGACGACTAAGTCGAAAGTAGCGGCTTGAACCTCAATGATCTCTTCAACTTCGGGAAAGCGTCTCAAGGAATTCAGGATGACTTTCTTCGGGATGGGGCCTTTCCCAGGAACCGCTTCAGCTAAATCGATCAGTAACAACGCGCCGATCGGCCACGTCGTCTTCTCGTAGTCGATGAGGGCTTTATACCCCGTGATTACACCGTCCCGCTCTAAGCGCTTAACCCGCCTATGTACTGTCGAGATCGGTATGTCGAGCATGTTCGAGAGGGCTCTACTGGACAACCCCGCGCGCCTCCCAAGAATCTTAAGTATTGCTTCATCCTTCTCATCCACGTTAATCCCTCCCACATAAGAAAGATTCTCACAGTTAATAGCGTTTCCGATGTTTTTTCCCAGAAACATGGGATAATCCTTATAGACAGCAAATGAGACTATTCGCTCGAATAAATAGTAGTCGAGGTAAAGATGGCAGTAGCAGGAGGGGCCGCAGCGGCGGCAGCAGCGACGAACCTATCAAGTTCATATCGGGTTAAATTCAGGCGAAGAGAGTTCTTGGAACTTGTCGAAGTCGCGAAGTTACTCTCCTTGATATAATTTCTTTGATCCCTACTATTCAACATACCTCTGTAGGTCTCGTTGAGTCGTGAATCTTGTGTTCCCCTTCGACAAAGCACCGACAGCAGGCTCCGACGATAGATGCCCTAATCTTCTCCGCAAGTATCTCCTCACGAGTCCTCGACATGCAGGATTTTTCGACGAATACGTGAGAAAATAAGCTACGTGATGCCTACAGTTGACGTAATCATGCTGGTGAACGGGACGATAAGACTTTAAATGGTAAGGGCTATAACAGGGCAATCTAGTCGAGGAAGAGAGGGCAGTTGACGCGGAACCTCGATCCACTATTGAAAAAGCTCACTCTTGACATCTTCCTGTACCCGGAGAAATACAGTACGCCGCTATCTATCGACCAGATCGTAGCCGACGCGAAGGTTGACGTTGGTGGAGTGACGCGATATAAAGAACAGCTCGCTGCTGGGAAGCAGCTGCGACCCATTGTGGTGGTTAAACATCCACACAAGAACCTGTACGCGGTTGTGGACGGGCATCATCGCTTTTTCGCTCATGTAGAGTTTGGACAGAAAAATATCGACTGCGCAGTGATACAGGACTTCACGGGCTTCATGTTTCATTTAACCAAAGACGGCTGGCTTCAACCCCACCCCGCCTTCACCAAACACATCCGCGTTCCTATCCTGGAATTCCAACAAAAGCTTGACCAAAGCATTAATCGAGAGCTTCGTCAAAACATGAAGCAGTTTTTAGCGGACTTCAACCGAAATCCGGAGAAACTCATCGAGAAGCTCAGAGAAGTGATCGAAAAATCGAGCTAGTTAGCACCGTTTTTATGTACGTCAACATGATGGCTCTCCCCTTCGAATGTAAGCTAGCTAGCTAAATCGTTAG
>DAOVBJ010000131.1 GCA_030670615.1 Candidatus Bathyarchaeota archaeon
CAATTAGTTCTTCATCGCCACCCCCTGAAATCCTTTGCACGACTTCATGAGTGAAGGGATTAAACTCTTTTCCGACGGTTTCGATCTTTGAAAGCCCCTCTTTTTCAAGGAGTCCATAAAGTTTTTTCAGGGTTATTTCCACTCCATGAAGTAGTGCATCCTTATTATGACTGTTTTTGCCTGCGTTAATTGCATATTTTAATTCATCTAGCACTGTTAAAAGCTCTGTAATTAATTTTTGGTTTCCAAAATTGACGGCGTCGCCAATTTCTCTGGTAACTCTCTTTTTATAATTTTCGAAGTCAGCTTGAAGATATTTAAGTTTGTTGAGGTATTCGTCTGAGCTTTTCCTCTCTTTTTCCAACGCTTCTTTCAGGGACTCCACTTCATCTACATTGAAGGCAGCGGTTTTTTCAACCTGCAGCTTCTCGTTTTTTTGTGTTTTCTTTCTTGGCATAACGTCCACGCCTGTGGAAAGTAGAATGTATTTTATCTGATTAAAAATTTGAAACTCAATATTCCTATAAACCTTTTGGAGTTGGAAAGAACTTGTTTTAGTCAGACATTATCTCAGAGTATCCACAACAGCTATCTTCACCTATCAACCACTATGTTAATAGTAATTTTGAAATAAGTATTCTCCACATCAATATTGTTATCACTTAACCTCTCAAAGAGATGCATCGTTACGCAAGAGGGAAAAACGGCTTGGGACATCGGCATATCATAACCCTTCTAACCGGTTTTGGCGTCCAAGATGCCTACGTCAGCTCAATGAAAGGCGTAATACTGGACATCTGCCCTGAAGCAGTGATCATCGACATCTCCCACAATGTCCGTAAATTTGATGTGAGACAAGGCGTCTTCCTCCTCCACCAGGCAGCCTCCTACTTCCTGGAAGGAACCATTCACACGGTTGTCATCGACCCGGGTGTGGGCACAGAACGACGTAGAATAATAGTCAAGGGAAAACGCGGTGTCTTTGTGGGACCGGATAACGGCGTTTTATCCCTCGCTGTCCAAAAAGAAGGCTTCGTGAAGGGCGTGGAAATTAGAGAGAAGAAATTCATGCTTCCGAATCTCTCTACAACCTTTGAAGGTCGAGATGTCTTTGCCCCTGCTTCTGCTTATCTTGCCTGTGGTGTTGAGCTTGAGGAGTTTGGGCCTCGAATTTCACGCATGGTCACACCGTCTTTTACCAGAGCAACCTGTAAAAAGGATAAGCTGGTGGGTGAAGTCCTCCATGTAGATCGATTTGGAAATGTCATAACAAATATTCAAAGGAGGCTCCTGTCCTCGTTCAAGGTAGTTAAAGGAGAGGTCTTTCAAGCGAAAATTGCTAAGGATTGTGCGAGAATTACATTTTCAAGAACCTATGGGAATGTACCCGTCGGTGCTCTTGTGATGGTCGTTGGTAGCGGTAATTTTTTAGAAATATCCGTTAACAGGGGATGTGCTAGTGACCTGTTTAAAGTGGATGTGGGTAGCCGAATCGAAATTTTTCGCCTTTCAAACATAATTAGTTAAAACCTTGTCGATACACATACTTCATGTCGGTTTCTGGGATTCAGCTCGACAGAATTTGTTCCGTTTTCATCCGTATCCACTGGAAAATATGGACGTCGACCTTGTTGGCAGCATGGGGTATCTCATCGAAAAGCTTGTGTGAACCAGTTCGGTCTTGGACTTTAATGATGTATTGAGTGATCCGCTAATAGTGGCCTCCAGTGATAGCGACTTTTGTTCGGCATTTCGGACAAGTTTTATCGGAGGTTATGGCCCATTTACGGATGTTGAAACCGTGTCGTTCTATGAGAAGCTCATGGCATTTGGGGCAGTACGTGTTTTCCCATGGATGATCTGGAATGTTTCCTGCGTAGACGTATCTTAATCCTGCGTCTATCGCAATCTTTCTCGCCTCTTCTACGGTGCTCACAGGGGTTTGTGGGACATCTATCAGCTCGTAGTTTGGGAAAAATCTAAGGAGATGAAAAGGCGTCTCCTCTCCAAGGTTCTCACATATCCAAATTGCTAAGTCTCTGAGGTGCGTCATGGAGTCCCCATACTTCGGTACGAGGAGATTCGTTATCTCGAGGTGGATGCCACAGTGCTTCAGTTCCATCAGACACTCGTATATTGGCTCAACTTGTGGAACACGCATTTGGTCTCGGTAAAAGACCGGGTCTCCTCCGCCCTTGAAGTCAACAGTTGTAGCGTCTAGATATGGTGAAATGGTCTTCACCGCCTCAGGAGTGAGATAGCCATTTGTGACAAACGTGTTAAACAAGCCTTTCTCGTGGGCTAACTTAGCAGAATCGTATGCCCATTCATAGAAGACGGTGGGCTCCGTATAGGTATAGCTTATACCCTGACAGCCTAGACGTTGAGCTGCATTGACTAGGCTCGTTGGGGTTAATTCTTTTGTATCAGTGAGGCGTCTCTGTTGACTGATTATCCAATTATCGCAGAAACTACAGAAGAAGTTGCAGAAGGGAGATGCCACTGAAAAGACGCGGGCTCCGGGGTTGAAGTGGAAAAGGGGCTTCTTCTCAATGGGATCAATGGATGCGCTGCAAGACCTTGCATAGGACTGGGTAAACAGGACGCCTTTCTCGTTAACCCTTGCCAAGCAGAGACCGCTTTTTCCCTCATTAATCATACAGCGACGTCCACAGAGGTTACATCTCACGTGTCGATCAGGCAACGCGTCATAAAGCATGGCTTCTCTTTTAGACAAAAAATTCACCTGAAAACTCTAGTATATCTGTGATTGTGCTGCTTATTGAACATTTATGTGGCGAAGAGAGAACTCAAGAAGTAGCTTATTAAGGAAGGAGAAGGTGATTGAAGTGACTTCAGTTGGAGGATGACGTTGAATGGGAACTGAGATATGTGAGGACAACTTCATCGGAATTCTTTCTGACACGCATGATAATCTTCCGCTGATCGATGAAGCCGTGAAACGGCTCAATCGATCTGGTGTAGGAATAGTCCTCCACGCAGGAGACTACATCAGCCCCTTCACTGTTCCCCATTTCAAGCCCTTACAAGCCAAAATAATTGGAGTCTATGGAAATAACTGCGCTGAGCGAAAGCTTTTGAAGGAGCTTTTTCGAGACATCGGTGCGGATCTAAGGGGCTTCTTCGCGGAGGTTTCAGTTGGGGGTTTGAAGATCGGGCTCCTCCACGGACATGACGAGGAATTACTCAATGCTATTCTAACGTCTTGTGCCTACGATGTAGTGGTTTATGGCCACACCCATCAAGCAAAGGCTCAGAGAATTGGACGTACGTTAGTGATCAACCCCGGTGAAGTCTGTGGCTATCTAACGGGGAAGTCAACGATGGCCCTCCTTGATTTGAAAACACGTGAGGTAGAGATAGTGACGATTCGCCGTTGAGTGAAATACCATCAGGCGAGGTTTAAAGATAAAAAGGTTTATTCAAGCTCGATACCTTATCAAGCTGAAAAGGTGATTACATGTCTGCTTTGGAAAAATTAGGGTCTTCCCTGACAAACGCTATACGAAAACTCTTAAAATCCCCCGTCGTAGATGAAGCTGCTGTTAAGGAACTAAATAAGAATATTCAGCGCGCCCTTCTCCAAGCAGATGTGAACGTTCAACTGGTTTTAGATCTCTCGAAAGAAATTGAAAAGAGGGCTCTTGAAGAGAAGCTTCTCCCCGGCATAAGTAGAAGGGAACACGTTGTAGAGGTGACGTACGAAGTTCTTACCCGGTTTCTCGGGGAGAAGCCCGCCACGATTCGTGTGGAGGCGGGAAAGCCCAATGTCTTCATGCTTGTTGGCATACAGGGAAGTGGGAAGTGTGTCGGAGGAGACACAGTTGTCTCCTTGGCAAATGGACAGAGAAAGACGATTGCTACGTTGTTCGAGGAACAAATCAGTTGCTGTGACACCGCGGTCATTTTAGGAGATGGCTTGACCGTCCGTCCGAAGGATGTTCAAGTATGCGCTGTCAACCTCAAAACGTTGAAGATGGAGGAAAAGCCAGTCGAG
>DAOVBJ010000184.1 GCA_030670615.1 Candidatus Bathyarchaeota archaeon
TGGAGCAACTGAGTAAGAGCTGAATCAGGATGAGCCTTCGAATTGTCGCGTCCTCTCGAATGATGCGGGGAATCCCTTTTATCCGATCAAGGAGGTTCATGTCGTCAACGGTTGGTGCATCAGGAACCTCTTTCAAGAAAATGAGGAAGACCACGCCCACCAGCATCAAGATCGCTTGAACAAGAACGATCATACCATAATTTCGAGGAAACTCAAGGTGCGGGGTATTTAGCAAGATCGACGCAAGAAAGCCACTGGCGATCATACCCACGGCGCCGGTTCCTTGACCGAGGCCAAAAAAGGTGCCTCGTTTGGTAGGTGGAATGGACTTAACGACGAATTCGAGCCAAGGCACCACGGTAAATCCATCGAAGAGGGGAAAGAGCGCGAAAGAGACGAAGAATGAGAGGACGATGAGGGAAAGGTCCTGCGTAAAAAACGTTACAAGAATCGCAATGAGGAGACAGGATCGGCCCAGCGTCGTCCATTTCGTGAAGATGGATTTCTTATACGGCTTTCCCCCGATATTGATACTTAAAAGCTGGGGTAAGAAAAAGAGGGTAACCCGAATCATCTGGAATACGCCTGCAAGGAGCGTTGAGCCCGTGGCCTTCACAATGAAGATCGAGAGGATCGTCACGTCGGATAAGGAGATGGCCGTCATGAAGATGGTGCTATCGAGTGTCAACAGCAGGAAGTTGCGTCTCCAGTGCGTAAAGCGTCCATCGACATTGTCGTCAGCACTCAACAGACCTCACACACCAGTTCACCGTTTACGATCGTTTCTACCCAACGCATCGCCCGTTCTTTAAGCTTATCTCTCGTCTTAGAGCGCGTCTTACCTTAACCTGGTGGGTGTTGAGTTCTGTTTCAAATAGGAGATAAGGATAAAGAGAAGAGTTGCGACTAGGAGACCGCGTACCAAGATTCTTTGGGATGCATAGCTAGCTTAAACTCCGTTATCACAGACGAACGCCAAAACGGTACAGAAAAGGGTTAAACCTGACGGTTGATGATAGGGTGGCTACTTGACCGGTGGCGTAAAGTTATTCTAAAGTTATGTCTCGTGAGTTTCGATGATTATTGAACCGACATATGCGATTCCAAAGTTTAGCCAGTAGTCTATGTCGTCACTTATGAAGTGGATTGTTGCTTGTGCTCCCTCGATGGTGATTTGCGCGATGATTATTGTTTCTTGCTTGAAGCGGAATCCCCACTTGTTATCGTATCTCTGCACTACGCCACCAACCCACATCTGGGTACCATTCGCGTTTAGTTGAAGTAATTGAGTTCATACCTCGTCGCTTGTCGTCTCAACGGATAAAAGATTGCCGTCTACGTCTTGAATCGTGGCCCATCGATCCGTTTCGTGTTTAGTAGCAGAAGAGTACTCCAAGTGGTTCCAGACTAGAAAAATAGCTATAGACACAACAATAATGAGTGATACAGCGAACACCTGCTTATTGTTCATAGTATCGACTTACGCGTTTAAATTTATAAGACTGGCCTTTCACACAAGACGTACTAAAAAGAGTTCGCTAGCCTTCGACCTTCCTCGAGTAATTAGATGATTATCTATTTTGAAGTGGGGTGTTATTAATCAGGGTCCCCAAATAAGTTCTTAAAGTAGAAGACTGCCTTTTCACCGCATGCCGATTCAGACATATAATAATAAGGTCTTTTATGGCCTGTGTGTGACGGTTCTTCTTCTCAGGATAGAGTGGGGCATCAGCACGAGCATGCTTCCCCTGTATATCCACGAGTTGGGAGGGTCGCCTCTGGAGGTGGGGCTTGTTTTCAGCGTCTTCGCCGGAATTAGCATCTTCTCCAACACCCTTTGGGGCGCTCTCTCCGATCATCTCGGGAAAAGAAAAGTGTTTATCGTCTTTGGCATGGCTGCCATTGTCCCAATCTTTCTCCTCATGGCCTTCCAGCAGGAAAGGCTCTACCTCATCCTCTTACGGGGCAGCACCGCCCTATTCAAAGGCGCTGTCATTCCAACAGCTTGGGCGTTGGTTGCTGACCTCTCACCTCCTGAAAGGGTTGGAACGAACTTGGGCATTCTCAGTTCCATTGAGACGGCGGGCTTTGCCTTAGGACCAATCATGGGCGGTCTTGTGACGGATGCATTCGGCTTTCCTTCTCTGTGGCTGCTTGTGGCAGGTATATGCCTTGTGGGGGCAACGATCTTCTTCGTCCTCGGC
Organism: Candidatus Bathyarchaeota archaeon; assembly: GCA_030670615.1. Taxonomy (GTDB): domain Archaea; phylum Thermoproteota; class Bathyarchaeia; order RBG-16-48-13; genus DAOVBJ01. The sequence goes on from DAOVBJ010000184.1 coordinate 2,205, forward strand.
TCAGACCCACCCAACATCCGAAACAGTGGTAGACAACGGTTCGTGGAAGCCTTCAGGCCCAGCCGGTTCTCGGTGATAGGAGTACTCTGCTTGGTGTCAGCCATCTCTCTCTTGGGTTACTCGCTTCTAGGTCCTAACTTGAATGTATATCTCTTTGATGACCTTGGATTCAGTCGCACAACCATTGGAGTGCTCTCCTTCGTCGGGATGGGTGTTACGACGCTGCTGCAGCCACTCATCGGCTCTTACTCGGATCGGTATGGAAGAAAACCGTTTCTGATTCTAGGAGCCGTCAACCTCGTCTTCGGAAACATCATGCTGTTCTTCTCCAGAAACCTGTTAATGGTGTTAGTGGCTCGAATTCTGATGAGCAACTTTGGCTTCTTTCGATCCGTCGGATCCGCCTACATCACCGACATCGTGCCGCAGACAGAAAAAAGCATGGCATTAGGCTTTTTTAATTCGGTGGATTCAATATCTCGATCCATAGGAGCAATGGTAGGTGGCTACGTGATTTCTATGATGAGTATGCCCGCTTTAATCATAATCAGTCCTGCTTTTCCGGCGATAGGCATCGCCATCGTCTTCTTTCTCCTCAAAGAATCGAAGATCCAAAACGAAAGCTAAAACATAATTATCAAATGTAAAGCAGAGAGGTCATTCTTCTCGGAGAAAGCTTTTAGAGAGCGAAGTAAAATAAAATTTTATTCTTACAGGATAATGTGTATGGGTCACGGAATGGGAGCTAACAGAATAAAATACAAGTATGAGCTCTTTAAGAGTGA
>DAOVBJ010000126.1 GCA_030670615.1 Candidatus Bathyarchaeota archaeon
GTTGAAGTCAAAGGTAAGGTGACGCGTTCCGGTGTCGGATACTCGGTTCCCTCGACCTTCACAACGGGGTACCGCTATTCGAAGATGGGGTACACCACGGTCATGGTGCCTTCAATGCCTCCGCTGGAAGCCAGGCACACCCACGAAGAAATGGATGACACCCCGCTGATCGATAAGGCTGCGTACCCCCTCCTCAGTGATTTGTGGTTTGTCCTCGAATATTTACGGGACGACATGATCGAGGAGTGCGCAGCACACATCGCGTGGATGATGAGAGCCACCAAGGGATACGCCATCAAGCTTGTCAACCCCGGTGGTTTAGAAGCCTGGGGCTATGGGAAGAATGTTCAAAGCATTGACGACCCCGTCCCAAATTTCGGCGTCACACCGAGAGAAATCATCCGCGGTCTATGTAAAGTAAACAAGATCCTTAATTTACCCCACACCATTCACGTCCACACAAACAATCTTGGCAAGCCAGGCAATTATATTACAACCTTGAAGACCATGCATTGCGTGAAGGATTTGGCTGAGGGAACGAAGCCCGTTATCCACATCACACACTGCCAGTTCAGCGCGTACAAGGGGTCTGACTGGAGTAATATACGGTCGGGAGCCGAGAAGATAGCGAGATACGTTAACAGCCATAGCCACGTCACCATCGACTTGGGACAGGTAGCCTTCACCGACACAACCACCATGACAGCCGATGGACCCTTTCAATACGGCCTCCACATACTAAGTGGAAACAAATGGATGAATCATGATGTGGAGACTGAGACCAGCTCCGGCGTAGTCCCCTTCCGATATCGGCGGAAGAGCTACGTCCACGCGACGCAGTGGACGATTGGGCTTGAGCTGGCCCTTCTCATACGAAGCCCTTGGAAGGTCTTTTTAACAACCGATCATCCCAACGCCGCCCCCTTCACCACTTATCCACGGATTATTTCTTGGTTGATGAGTAGACCTGCGCGAGAAAGGCTTCTGAAAAAGATTAATCGGAAAGCCAGGAAGAGATGCGTCCTCGCCACCATCGAACGGGAATACGATCTCTCTGAAATAGCCATAGCGACGAGGGCTGGAACCGCGAAGGCATTGGGTTTGACGTGGAAGGGGCATTTAGGAGTGGATGCCGACGCCGACATCGCTGTGTTTGATGTGAACCCCGAACGAATCGACCCTTCGAAAGAGTATGACCTGTTCAAAAAGGCCTTTGAACGGACTGTGTACACGATTAAGGGTGGTGAAGTCGTGTCTCGGAGGGGAGAGGTCGTGAAGTCCGTTCTGGGACGAACTTATTGGGCTGACGTGAAGACCTTGGAGCCCAATGAAGCTAGTTCTGACTTCAAACAGCGGTTCAAAGATTATTGGACGGTTCAATACGAAAACTATCCCATACCTGAACGCTACTTACATTCATCAAAACCCGTTCCCGTCAAGGCAGAGGTGTAAATACGTGATCACCCTAACGCAAAAACATCGCTTTATCGTCCCCATGCACGCAGAGAATATCACGCCAGACATCTTCGAGACGAAGACCATTGATGAAATCAAAGCATTACCTGTATTTGAAGGAAATCGTAGACGCGTTGTCGCTGATCTTTTTAAAGTCGATGATGATACGTCCAACGAAGATATGACTATTCGCTTGATAGGTGATCTCACGAAACTCAAGAAGATCGGGGCAAAAATGTCCTTCGGCAAAATAGTTGTGGACGGAAGCGTTGGCATGAGGCTCGGTGAAGACATGAGAGGCGGCATTATAACTGTTAAGGGCAACGCCGATTCATGGACCGGAACCATGATGAAGGGAGGCCGAATTGAGGTTCTGGGAAACGCAGGAGACTACATCGGTGCTTCGTATCGGGGAAGCACGGAAGGCATGAAGGGAGGAATCATCATTGTCCACAGAGACGCTGGAAGCGAAGTAGGATGCTTCATGAGGAACGGCCTCATCAAGGTGCTTGGGAACATTGGATCCTTCGCTGGTATACATATGAGCGATGGAACCATTCTGGTGGAAGGAGACTCCGAGGGACGCCTTGGCGCTCAAATGCGCGGGGGGAAAATCGTCGTGTTAGGTCATGTCCCGTCTATCCTCCCCACATTCACAGTAAACAGCATTAGACGGCGCGCTACCGTAGGAGACGAGAGAGTTTCAGGCCCCTTCTACCTGTACACCGGAGATCTAGCAGAAAAGGGTGAAGGGCGACTCTACGTTTACCAGACCAAGAACCCTCACCTCCAAGTCTACGAGAGGTATCTACCGTCTTAGATGGAGAAACAGCCGTGTCTAACTTAAAGGTAAATCAACAGGCCCTCAAGCTCGTGGTAAAACTTCTCGCAGAGCCCGAAAAATATAACGTAAACATCACCACTACAAAAGAGGGATCCACTATTATCGACGCTGGTGTCGAGGCGAAGGGGGGTTATCTGGCTGGTAAAGTAGTTACTGAGATCTGCTTGGGTGGATATGGCACAGTTAAATTCTACTCAAAGCTATATGGAGACTTGACGCTTCCCTCTATTCAAGTGTACACCGATCACCCCGTTATCGCAACCCTTGGTTCCCAGTATGCGGGTTGGAGGATTAAGATTGGGGATTACAAGGCAATTGGCTCAGGGCCAGCTCGAGCACTATCCTTGAAGCCTAAGGAATTGTATGCTAAGATCGGGTACAGGGATCACTCGGACCGCACGGTCATATTCTTAGAGACCTCTGAACTGCCGAACGGTCAAATAGGAAAATATATTGCAGGTGCATGTGGGGTAAGAAGCGATGGGCTGTACATTATTGTGGCCTCAACCACGAGTCTCGTTGGATCGATTCAGGTTTCTGGACGAATCGTTGAAACTGGACTTCACAAACTAGTGGAGATGGGTTATAACCCCAAGAACGTTCTGTCGGGGCTGGGCGTAGCCCCCATCGCGCCTGTTCACCCAAAGTTTACCAAGGCCATGGGCCGGACCAACGACATGATTCTTTACGGGGGAGTAGTGTATCTCGAAGTAGAGGACGATGACGAAGAAAAGTTAAAGAAGCTTGTGGATGACGCTCCTTCGTCGTCGTCCAAGGATTATGGACAACCCTTCACCGAAATCTTCAAGGCGGCAGGACACGATTTTTATAAGATCGATCCCGCCCTCTTCGCTCCCGCTGTCGTGACGGTGAATAATGTAACAACGGGTCGTTTATTCAGAGCTGGAAGGATCGATGTCAACTTGATAGCGAAGTCGATTTCCGGATAATATGGATCTTTACTTGCTTACTTTACTTATAGCAGGCTCAGGGATGGCCTGTACTTCCTTCAACAGTTTTGGAATGAATTCGGTATAGTGCACAGACATAACGTGGCATCCTGCGCAGAGCTTCGACTTCATGAGTTCCTTTATGAAGGGAACGAAGAAGTCTAAGTTTATCTTATCGTATTTTTCACGTTTTTCTTCTTTAGAGTAACTTCCCTTCTTAACTTCAACAAATTTTTCCATCAAGTTCTTGGGTACAGAGACGCCTGGAACATAGGCGTTGAAGAAATTGACTGTGCCATAATTCTTCATCGGAAAGACGCCCACTAACACGGGTGTTTTGAAGATTTTAAACATCCTAAGGAACTCTATCGTCTTTTCTATGTCGTAACAGACCTGGGTTTGAATAAAGTCTGCCCCGCACTCAATTTTCCGTACCAATTTTAAGACTTCTGGTTCTATGGGGTTGGCATTTGGGTTTGCAGCAACGCCTATGTTGAATCTCGGTCTTGGCCCCAAGATTTCGTTGCCATTTAAATCCTTTCCTTCGTCGATCATTCGCCGTATCATTCCAACTAATGATGTACTGTCCAAGTCAAACACGGGTTTAGCATTGGGCATGTCACCTAGGAGAGTATGGTCCCCAGTAAGTGCGAGTACATTTTTGATTCCCAGAGCAGCGGCACCCAACAAGTCGCTGGTCAGAGCAATCCTATTTCTATCCGTACACCTGAGCTGGTAGATTACCTCCATCCCAGTGTTTTTTTGAACCAGATAGGACGCTACTAGGCTGGAAATTGTAGCGAAGGATCCAGGGTTATCGGTTACGTTGCAAGCTGCGACG
>DAOVBJ010000132.1 GCA_030670615.1 Candidatus Bathyarchaeota archaeon
CGCTCGATCCGCGTTCCCAACAACTTGTCTTGGACTTCAAGGAGCTTCTCCGGCTGTCGATACATGTCCAACATCGACCCCCGCATCCCCCTGAGCACGTCCGAAATGAAGTCGAAGGGCGCACCCGTCCCACCTCGCCCCACAGCGGGAAACCCCAGACCCACCAGCTCACGCTCCAGGTCCCTGACCAGCGCCGCCACCCGCGTCATTTCACGGCCCGCTCGAAACAGGGCCTCAAAAGCATTGACAACATCGGGCTGAGCCAGTATTGGCGCGACACTCAAGCCATAGAGAAACGTCTTAAGAGGCGGAAGCCGGGTAAAGGCCTCCAGCGCCCCGTACACGCGGGGCATATAGGTTCGCAGGGCATAATCGGCAGGATCCTTGAGTAACGCCTCATATTCGTCGGCTTTCATGTATTCGCCTTCAACGAACTGATGCATACTATTCGGGGGTGCCCCACGACCCGGTAACTTGTACTGCTTGTTCTCGAGGTATTCATGGATATGGCCGGACGTGATGTTATGTCGGTACATATCGGGTTGAAAATCCAGGACCGTTTGTTTGGTGGCGGCACACCACTTTTCCGGGTTAAAATACGCGTCTTCACAGGTTATTCCCATGTAGTGCAGTTGAAAGATCGCTAACGACGTTAAGATCGGAACCCGGTCGGGTACCTTCAACTGGACCGCGTCCTCGATTCGTCTCAGCCGCGCCTTATACTCTTCTTCGGGAGACAAGTCCACCATTCACGTCCCGCCTACCCACTCTTTGGCCAAGGAGACCGCGGCCATCGCGTCGGATCCATACGCGTCGGCTTTCGTGTACTCCTTGATCCGTTCATCGACCTGCGACCCACCGATCATGATCTTCACGTGATCCCGCAGGCCCGCGAGGGTGATTGAGTCTACCGTTGCCTTCATCGCGTCGAACGCCAGCGTTAAAAGCCCGCTTAACGCCACCACCTCAGGCTTCACCTCACGGATTTTCTCCACAAAGGCTTGCGGAGGCACGTCGATGCCGAGATCGTAGACGTCGAAGCCATTGGCGTCGAGCATGAAGGTCACCACGTCTTTCCCGATGTCATGGATATCCCCCTGCACGGTCCCGATAACGATCTTTCCCACCCGCTTCACCTCGTCAACCAGCTCCATTTTCGGTTTCACGAGTTCCGCAATCTCCTTGAGAATTTCACCCGCCATGACTAAATCCGGGAGAAAGTATTCTGACTTCTCAAACCGCTCCCCCACGATCACCACGGCCTTTCGACTCGCCTCGAGGATCATCAAGGGATTCTCACCCGCCGCCAACCGCTCTTTGACGATCTGTAACGCCTCGTCTTCCCTTAAATCCGCCACCACCGACACAAGAGTATCTTGAGACATCTCTACATCACAGTACTCACTTCAGCAAATAATTATATAAGATTTTTATCTCAATGACCGATCACGTATCCATGACGTGGAAGGATCACCCTTGTTCAAGACACAAACAGAGCCAACAGCCTTCAATATCAGCGGTGTAACTATAGGTGGACGGCTTGGCGAGAACCCAACCATCCTGATCGGCTCCCTCTTCTATCACCGACACAAGATCGTGGAAGACGCAACAACAGGCGTCTTCGATCGAACGAAAGCGGAGACCCTAATCAATCGTCAAGACGAACTCGCCGACAAGACGGGAAACCCCTGCATGATCGATCTGGTCTGTGCATCCACCGAGGTCCTCCCAAAATACCTCGATTTCGTCACCTCCAGAACGGATGCCCCCATCTTGATGGATGGCATAACCGCGTCCATAAACATGGTTGGATTGGACTACGCAAGCGAATGCGGGTTACTCGACAGAATCGTCTACAACTCCATAACCCCTCGATATGAACCCGCTGAGATCGAGAAGATCAGGGAGGTGGGCTTGGTAAGCGCCGTGTTGCTGGCCCTGAACACGAAAGACTTCACCGGACGAGGCCGAATCACAGCAATCGACAACCTACTCCGCATAGCCAAAGAAGCAGGCATAAGCAAGCCACTCATTGACACCTGCGTCCTCGACATTGCGACCCTCGGGCAAGCGTGTTGGGCTCTTTCCACGTTGAAGGCGAAGTACGGGTTACCTGTGGGATGCGGGCCGCACAACGCAACGAGTAGCGCAACGAAACGACTGAAAGCTAAGTACGGGCCTCAGTCCGTCAAGCTGTGCACGGCTTCCGCCAACGTGATGACCGCCGCCGTCGGCGCGGACTTCCTTCTATACGGTCCCATCGAGACGGCTGACGCGGTCTTCCCCATAATCGGGATGGTAGACGCAGCCAACGGACAAATAATCATGGATACAGGCGTAACCTTGGAACGGACGCATCCCAGATACAGAATCTTACGCTGACCACCCCAATCTACAAGAGCATCGCCTACAAACGCTTAACAAAGACAACCATTCTAAACAATCTAGCCAACGTCTGTGTTGCGACCCCTAATCCTCGGCGTAAGTGAAGCGAGTCTACCGGATTCCTCGAAAACGGGAACTCCATGCTTTCAGGCGGTAAAACACATTAATAAAGGAAATCGGGCTTCTTATCTATGCGAGGTTTTATTTTGGTTAAAATCGCGTTGATTGGTGCGGGAAGCCAAATTTTTTCACGGCGTTTAATCACCGACATCCTCTCGTTCCCAGATCTCCGAGACGACACAACCATCGCTCTGATGGACATCAATGAGGATAGGTTACGCCTCATCACGGCCTTTGCGAAAAAACTGGTGCTTCAATACGGGTCCAAGACCAAGGTGGAGTCGACCACGGATCGTAGCGCCGTCCTAGACGACGCCGACTATGTTACCATCACCCTCCGACGGGGCGGGCCCGAGGTCAGTTGGTATGATAAGGCGATACCAGCCAAATACGGTGTACATCACAGCGTGGGGGACACGGTTGGACCGGCCGGCGTGTTTTATGGCCTCCGCCACATACCCCTCTTGCTGAATATCGCACGCGACATGGAAGACCGTTGTCCCGATGCATTGCTCATGAACTACACGAATCCCATGGCCATGATCTGCTGGGCTCTGAACGATTACACGCGCATAAAGAACATAGGCTTATGCCACAGCGTTCAAGGTACAGCTGATCAAATTGCATCATTTTTGGGCGTGCCAATAGATGAAGTCTCTTACTGGGTGGCCGGCATAAACCACATGGCCTGGTTCCTCAAGCTGCACTGGCGCGGGAAAGACGCGTATCCCCTTCTCGCGGAGAAATTCAAGGACCCTAACGTCTATTCGCGATCAGATGGGCCGGACATCGTACGCGTATTAATCTTCAAGGCCTTTGGCTACTTCAACACCGAGTCCAGCAGACACATGTCCGAGTACGTTCCCTACTTCAGGAAGCGGCCTGAGCTCCTCGAACGGTTCGGGTTAACCCTTCGCCAGATGTACCAAGCGAGTGAGCCGCCCACGGAGCCTCAGAGGAGGCCCCGAGAAGAGGAGACCCGGCGGCTAGTGGAGAGTGCTGAGACGATTCCGACGCAACGCACAAACGAGTACTGCTCCTACATCATCCACTCCATCGAGCACGGCAATCCCTACGAAGGCTCTCGACGGGTAAACGTGAATATCAAGAACACCGGTTTGATCACCAATCTCCCCCCAGAATCCTGTGTCGAAGTCCCATGTTTGGTCGATAAGATGGGCGTTCACCCCTGCTACGTCGGTAATCTGCCGCCTCAATGCGCCGCTTTAAACCGTACCAACATCAATTTGCAGGAACTCGGCATGAAAGCAGCGGTCGAGAAGGACAAGACCCTGGCCTATCAAGCCATTCTCCTCGATCCCTTAACGAGCGCCGTACTTACCTTAGCTGAAACCCGCAAAATGGTCGATGAAATGTTTGAAGCACAAGCAAAACTGGGATACTTAACCGACTTCAAATAAGCCCACACCCCCCAAAAGCTATCCCCACAACCAACTGTAATCCGCTGACTTCCCTATAATAACTCACTCAAAAGCAG
>DAOVBJ010000019.1 GCA_030670615.1 Candidatus Bathyarchaeota archaeon
ATACGTATCCGAAGGTTCTGTTCACAGCCTCTCCAAAGCATCCGTGAACGACTGCAAAGTGGTTGTACCCCTCGACTAGAAGGAGTGTATCGCTGGGAATTGGTGTCCCTGACTTCACGTGATCCCGTATCTCCTCTACCACTTTTCTGAGGGCATGTCTTTCCACGGGATAGTTCTTTACTAAGGCCTCAACCACATCCTTGACGTTTTGGCTCTCGAGACGGGATGCGATCTGCCGTCTCAATGCTCCCACGTCGTCCGCTATCTTGAATGGTGTTGGAAGAATCTCGCCGTCCCACCCAGGAATAGCGGCCAGAGGGTCTTCCACAGGTGTGACGTAGACCACTCCTTCTTCAGTAATTTGTATAATCTTCCAGACAAGGCCTCTGCAAATGAAGTTTATGCCCACTCGAGCCTTGGTGAGGACGAATTCCTCGCCGAGGATACCCACCCTTCGATTCGTCGACACGTCGATTACGAGATACCTTTTTTCATCGGGGATCGTGGAGAGGTTTTCATAGTAGTATAAACGCGTCCTCGTCCTCCTGGTTAAGACGTTGCCTTCCCTTCGCGCTACGCCCAGTCCCACTATAAACTCTGCAACATCCATGAAGTCTTCCCAGGCAAGATCTCGATAGGGATACGCTCGTTGAATAATTCGATGCGCTTCCTCCAAAGCGATCTTATCGAAGTCCATGACTAACCCCGCTAGTTGATGGGCTAAAACGTCCAGAACCTTCTCGGGAATCCTCGTTGCCTCGAGTTGGCCGGATTTCGCTCCCACGACAATCGTTAACGCCTCTAATGAGTCATCTGTGAACGCCGTTAGGACGATGCCTTCGGATACGCGGTCAACCCGGTGACCAGATCGTCCAACTCGCTGCACCAGAGGGGTCACCTGCCTTGGAGACAGGTACTGCACCACCAAGTCAATGGAGCCGATGTCGATGCCTAGCTCAAGGGTTGACGTGCACACGATTCCACGGATCGTTCCCTCTTTAAACGCGTCCTCAACGCGATGCCGCTCCTCTCTCGAGATGGACCCGTGGTGCACCGCGATGTTCGAGTCCAACATGTATAACCGCATGCCCAGCATCTCTGCGTGCTGTCGACTGTTCACAAAAATTAACGTCGAATCTCTATGGTCGACCAACTCTTTAATCCGCATGATCCGGGCAGCCACTTCGGGGGATGTGTACAATCTTTGTGCGAAGTCATAGTCCTCTTCGCCTGGAACGGGGCGTTCTACAAAGTAGCGGCACTCTTTTGGCGTCTTAGTTTGGATCAACGTTATTCGACGACCGGTTCCAACGAGGAAAGCCCCGACTTTCTCGGGAGAGTGCACGGTCGCGGATATACCGATGCGTTGATACTCGACTTCTGTGATCGCTCTCAACCGCTCAAGAGCGATGCTCAGTTGCACTCCCCGTCGATTCTCTACAAGTTCATGAATCTCGTCGACGATGACTACCTTTACGTTCTTGAGGTGGCTTCGCATTCTTTTTCCCGGTAAGATTGCTTGCAGGGTTTCAGGCGTCGTAATCAAGAGGTCGGGTGGCTTGAGGGCTTGTTTCCTCCTCTCCGACTTCGCTGTGTCTCCGTGACGCACCTCGATTCTTAAGCCGAGCCGCGTTCCCCACACCATCAGCCTCTTAAGCATGTCTCGGTTTAACGCTCGTAGGGGAGTGATATATAGCAGGGATATGCCTTCCTTGGGACGGTGTGCGAGGAAGCTGTTGAAAATGGGGAGGATGCATGCCTCTGTCTTGCCATAGCCGGTTGGAGCTATTAGGAGGACGTTCTCGCCTCGACTAATTGGTCCTATGGCCATTACTTGAGGGTCGGTTGCTCTCGTGAACCCGAGTTCCCTGAGTACCTTTTGAAGGGGCGCCCTCAATATGTTGAACGGGTCGTCTCCACGGTCTGATGAACGTGTCCGTGTAGTCTCGATTTTATCCATCGCCAAGATAGATGAGGCTGCATCACGATATTTATGTTATGAGTTAAAATTGTGCAGTTCGCGGTCCTACGTGACGTGCATGACGGAGCGACGACGCCTTGAGGCGAGAAGTGGTAAATGGTGGTTTTAGAACTCCGTCAGCTCCATCGTTCGGGGCTCGGCCTCGTTCTAGTTAAACATGATTACCGTGAAGGCTAAGACCGTGAACACTGCGGTTATCAGGGTGAGGACTAGTACTGCTTGGTGCTCGGTCATGGGTTTGCGGCTTAAGATCAGTGTTCTCAGGCTTCTCGTCTTTTCAGCGTACAGGTGGCCCGAATCGTCCATCAGGGTATCCGCTCTATCGTGAAAAATGTAGCTGGAAAAAAGGATGAGTATGGAATTGAATAGGTAGGGTACGAGGGCGACTAGGAGAAAGAGTTTCAGATTCATGAGGATGGAGTACACCGCCAACGTCAACCCAATCGAAAAGGATCCAACATTTCCAATGAAGGCCTTTCCCGTATAACTCAGATAACCTAAGAAGACAAGACACAGCATGGGCACTATGGTGAGCGTAATGTTGTTCGAAGCGATGGACAGGCCAACCAAGATGATGAGGCCTGGCAAGGATTCTAAGCCGTTCAAGCCACCTAACTGATTATACGAGTTGGTGACCACGGTGACCAGGATTGGAACGAGAAACAGGAAGAAGAGGCTTCCAAGGTCTATCACACCAACGAGCAGGAGCTCTATGGTGGTTCTGTCGGAAGGCATCAGAACCATATAAGGCAGGGCGGTGAAAATGGGTAGAAAAGCCTTGTATCGCCACCGAAGATTGATCATGTCGTCGATGAGACCCATGGTGCTGCCGAAAAGGACAGATGTGGCGAGGGCGAGGGCATCATCGGCCATGACGCCGACGAAGGAGAGGACGTACCAGTAACACACGCTGATGATGGCGTAGAAGACTCCGTAACAGTTGGGCACAAGAGGCTTGTCGCGCTTATGATAGTCCATGGCCTTGGGAAAGGGCATTGCAGTAACTCCTCCTCTTGGATGGAGCAATATGAATATAGGGGCGTATTATATACATTATTGTGATTTACACTCTGATTGATGACGAGCATGCTTCTCTCCCCCCCTGATTTGGCTAAATACCCCTTCACGAAGGAGTCTCGGGACTACATTAAAGGCTTAGACTTGAAGGTTGACGAATTAGTTGACCCCGATTTCGGGGAGGCCTTGAATCGGGCGGAGCAACGTGTTGAAGAAGCCCTTCTCGGTGGGGAGGTGAAGTGGGGGGGCGAACGCTACTACGAAATCGAAGTCCTCTCCTACCCCGTTGCGATAATGCTTGTGGTATCGATCGATGATGACTTCTTGGGAAGACGATATGCCTTGGCAGAGGCAAAAAGGGCGTACAGCCTCTTCCGGGGAGAAAGGGATCCAGAAAGACTCCTTGAAATCGCTGGATCAGCCTTCGATTGGCGAGCCGAGGATCTTGCCTCGGACGCTAATCAATCCTACGACTACGCTCTCCACTTCGTCGATTACCTTCGAAACGCGTCAAGAATTCGCAGCGAACCGTGGAAACTCATTAACCGCTTAGTGATCAATGGAATGGTCTTCTTGAAGAAGGACGAGTTTGCACGGCTGCTCAGCGAAGAAGTTCAAAAACACGTTCACTCGACGATTACTTCCAGCCCAAAAATCAACTTACCGCCTCAACTACTCCAGAGGATTGCGCGTATAACCCAGATTCTTGCGGAACGCAGAGAAAAGATGAGGCTGGAAGAACTTCCCGAAAAAACGATGGCCGCTGCTTACCCACCCTGTATCAAGAGGCTGTATGACGCTCTTCTGACAGGTCGCCATCTCTCCCACGTTGGCCGTTTTTCCCTGACATCTTTTCTCTTAAATGTTGGGGTTGACACTGAGGAATTAATCCGAGTGTACACGTCCGTCTCCGACTTCGACGAGAGACTGACGCGATATCAGACCGAGCACATAGCCGGAAAGAAGGGCTCCGGGACAAAGTACCTCCCTCCAAACTGTGACACCCTTAAAACCCACGGCCTATGTCCTGGATCCGATGAGGTGTGCAGGACGATTCGACATCCACTGTCCTACTATCGTACGAAGGTTAGGTTAATTAGGAGGGGGCGCGCAGTTGCTGAACGTGCGTGAAACAGGAGTGAACTTTATCGAGAGAAAGTTCGCTGAATACTATGCGGAAAACCTTGAACCCGTTTCCCCCATGTCGTCTTTTACGCAGCGTGAATTCGGCTTCATCCCCTTCACCGAGAAAATAATGATCCGTCACAAGGGCTTTACGGCGCCTGAAGAGCTCATGGCCTTCATTACGTCCATAACCCCCGCGCACGCCTACTACTCAGCAGCCTACTATGAAGACCCTGAAGCACCCATGGCTAAGAAGGGATGGCTTGGGTCTGACCTCATCTTTGACATAGACTCCGACCACATTCAAACACCCTGCAAGAGCGAGCATGACTACTGGATATGCGCGGACTGTAACACCGGTACTACTCAGCCCTCACAGGAGAACTGCCCTCACTGTGGAAGCGGAAAACTCCGGAGCGAGTTCTGGCTCTGCGAAACGTGCTTAGAACTGGCGAAAGCAGAAATCTTAAAGCTCCTAGACTTCCTCATAGGCGATTTTGGCTTCCAACAAAGGGAAATTAAAACCTGCTTTTCAGGTCATCGAGGATACCACGTCCACGTGGACGAAGAGGAGGTTAAATCCCTTGATCAAGCCGCGAGGAAGGAGATCGTTGACTACCTTTTAGGAACAGGATTGAATATCGAGTTCCACGGCTTGAAAAAAACCCATCGGACAGCGGAGTGGCTATCGATGGGTCCCACCCTCTCCGATTCCGGGTGGAGGGGGCGTATAGCCAAGGGCGTGTACGACTTCCTCCTGTCCGCTACACCCCAACAACTGGAAGACCTCGAGGGATTAACCAAGGCTGCTGCAAGAAGAGTGGTCAAGAATCGAGACCGCATCTTGGAGGGGGGGGGAAGATCTGCCCCCTGGGGGATCGTAAAAGGCGTAGGACCTAAAACGTTGGAGATACTGGCCATGAACGGCGCGAAGAAGCAAACTTCAATGATCGATCCCGTCGTCACCATGGACATTCATCGGCTGATACGGATTCCCCGCAGCCTCCACGGTAAAACAGGCCTAAAGGTGGTGACCATTCCCTTCAATTCCCTAGAAAAATTTGACCCTCTTAAGGAGGCTGTCGCTTTTCCCGAGGGTCGATTAGACGTGTATGTGACGGAAGCCCCCGCATTTCGGTTGGGAAACGAAGTCTTTGGGCCCTACCGACGTGAACGCGTGGAGCTGCCTATGGCAGCGGGAATATATTTACTCTGTAAGAGGGCGGCTAAAGACGCCAGAAGACCAAGTTAATGGGAAACCCCACACCTCGGGTGAAAGAATGCAATGAGTTACGCTCTTCTTTATGAAGCGTGGAAGCGGGAAAAAGAGAGTCACGAGTTACAGTCCTTAGACCGAGAGTTCTATTCGAATTTAAGTCAATACGTGAAGAGTCAACGGGAAGAACTCCAAATGCTTGACGAAAAAACATTGAAGGCCCGCCTCTTATCCGAGGAACGTGAACGCGTGAAGAAGTTGTTATCTGATCTGATTCATTCCCGGTATAGAAAAATGTTTAATAGCGTCCTCAATGGAAAAACTATTTCCTCTGACATCTTAACCTCCGAAGAAGAAGTGAGCTACAGCGGAATCTCGTCAACGTGGAAGCACGTGGAAGATGTCTTGAAGGACGTTCTCAGAGGGAGAATCCCTGCCGTCAGAGGCGTAAAACATATGGAGAAGCCAAAAAGAATATTAGTGCGGTTCCTAAAAGCCATACCCGCGATAATAGGGCCCGATATGAAGGCGTATGGCCCCTTTAACGAGGAGGATGTGGCGTCTCTCCCCGCTGAAAACGCGGAAGTCCTATTAAAACGTGGTATCGCTATTGAGGTATTAACTCGATGAAGTATCCGAGACGACTGAATACCTATTGCCCTAGATGTGTAAAACACAGGGAGTTCACTGTATCCCTGTACAAGAAGGGAAAGGATCGAAAACTGGCGGAGGGCAACCGTAGATACGCGCGAAAACAGGAGGGGTACGGAGGTCAGCGAAAGCCGAGACAAAGGAAGTTTGCTAAAACAACTAAGAAGCAGACCGTAATGATCCGCTGTACCGTCTGTGAATACCAGACCTCACGACTTGGAGTACGCTTAAGACGGTTGGAAATAACCGCGTAGGAGAGGAAAATAATTGTCAAAATGGATGGATTTAATTCCTAGGCCAAGAAGCAAGTTTCTCCGAGTGAAATGCTTCGATTGCGGCAACGAGCAATCCGTGTTTTCCAATGTCGCCACCATCGTCAAATGCAACGTCTGCGACGCCGTCCTCGCCGAGCCAACAGGTGGACGATCGCGCATTCATGGAGAAATAATCAACGTTTATGAGTGAGCTGTGTTTCATGGCGATGGAAAAGACGGAAGAGAGCGAGCGGTTTCTCCCTGAGGTGGGTGAACTCGTAGTCGGCACGATTGTTCGAATCATGCCCTATGGCGTATACGCCTCCCTAGACGAGTATGATGGCGCTGAAGGCCTTTTACATATCTCTGAAATCTCATCCCGATGGGTGAAGAACATCAGGGATCATGTTAGAGAACGGCAGAAGGCAGTTCTGAAAGTCTTACGAGTCGACCGTGAAAAGCGGCACATCGACCTTTCTTTGAGACGAGTGAATGAACGGGAGAAGCGGGAGAAACTTCTTGCTTGGAAACGGGAGCTACGGGGACTAAGGTTGTTTGACATGATGGCTGAAAAGCTCGGGGTCCCTGAAGAAGAGGCCTACAACCAGGTGGGACAGGTCCTAGAAGACCGTTTTGGGAGCCTATACGATAGTTTTGAGAACGTAGTGATCCAGGGAGAGAAGCCGCTGCTCAAGGCGAAGATACCTTCTGATTGGATCAAGACCATAACAGAAATCGCTGAGGCCAACATCCGAATCCCCCTGATGAAGGTCAAAGGAACCCTCGAAGTAACCTGTACCGCATCGAATGGCGTCACCGTGTTGAGGAACGCCTTCAAAAAGGCGAAAAAGGTTAGACAGCCTGAGAACGCCGACGTAAAGATCTACGTCACTGGCGCCCCAAAGTATCGTGTTGAAGTCTCTGCTAAAAACTATAAGGAAGCTGAAAAACTACTTGAAAAGGTCGTCAACACAGTGTTTGAAACAGTGAAAGCCGCTGGTGGAGACAGCACATTTACACGCATTTCCGCAAGGCGTTAATAATGGTGAGATGGGTTCTCCGACGATGTGTGAGTTGTGGAATATACACCATGCACGTGGAACGATGCCCCCACTGCGGAAAAGACGTCAAATCCCCCCATCCCGCCAAGTACTCTCCCGATGACAAATACATCAAATACCGTCTTAAGACGTCTTAAAAAATTCAAACGCTCTCCCTACAAAATGGAAAAAAGGGGCAAGCTCCAATCCCCCTCTTCGCGTCCAGCTTTTCAACATGTCCTCAGCTTTGGACGTGATCACAATCCTCCGTCCCGTGCTATCGTTTCCCATCAACCTTAAAATACCCAGCCGCCGTAAAACCCGTCTATTCCCCTTCGTCAACATGTCTTTCGCGGTACCGCTAGCTAGCTTTGAATGAGTTTGTTTTCGATCGACATGGCTCGAATCCGCTGAGGGGGGCGTAGGCCAGGAGCTGGTGATACCTGTGTCGACCCGTCAACTCACGACGTTCCACGGGTTGCCGTATTGGGCCCACTGATCCTCAAAAGCAATGTGTATTTCAGACGGATATAAGTAGAGATAATGCGTAGTATAACCGTGTGATTGGCCTGTCCAATGGCCCGTTTATGGGCTCCTTTGATGAAACACGCCACGATTTACTCGCATTCTCAGAAAAAATATATTTCAATTTATCGTTTTTTACATTAGGAAAAATGAGAGAGACCCGTCCACCTGTACATACGGCAGTGGCCTAACTGGCTAGCGATAAATGTATACGTACCCCAATTATTTTCTAGAATTTACATTTTTTAGGCTTTTTCGTATAGAAATCTGTAAATTTAAAACAGCTAGCTAGGAACGCGATTTCTTTCAGCCGTTTCAGCTCTTGCGCAGTGATGCCTTAAGGCTCGTAATCTCTTTTCGGCAATGAAAACCTTCCCCCTAGTCTAATTTATGTCTACATATACATACACGTGGCTATCCGTTGCCGTTATCTAAACAGTCACTCGGTCATGAATATTCTAGAGAAGAGAATTAACCAATAAAAATCGACAGTGGTTATAGTTTGCACTGATACGACGTTGATAACAAAAACTCACATATCAGCAACTTTTTGTGCACTCCGCTCTTTGACGTCCAGTGGAGGCAACGATACGTGGAGGCCAAACTCAGACTAAACGCTAGTCTTGTTGTTTGCTAGGAAGTTCCATACAGCTTCTCTCACGACCTCTGAGATGGAGACGTATCTTCCTTCCGAATTATCGACGTGTTGCTTAATCTGTTTGTATAGACTCTCTGGAATTACTAAACTTCGATATCCTTTTCTAGGCATAGCCTTCCTTTGACAATGTAGTTATTTTTAAACCTTTCGATTCTATGCATTTATGTGTTAAACATGAGCACATTTACGGTACTCGAGGGTCGAGCACGCTCGTTCCCATTCGTTCACAGCTACGAGGGATGACATTTTATTTCCCCTCGTTATCTCCACAAGACGTCCTCTCTTCTGACCACAGCTTTCCTCACAATTTTTAGTGTGACATTCATGAAATATAACCAAGACGTCACGTCGTCTTTCCGTTCAATTACGTCGCGGAAGGGCGTCTGAGTAAGCGTCTATTTTACGGCGCCTCCCTTCTCATGTCTTCAAGACCACTCTGAGTAAACTACTCGTTATTTCCTGAGGCATGCGAGCCCTCGACTGCCCGGTACCTCTCCTCTCAAAAGCCTTCTTTGATGTCTTGACCTTCGAAGTCATTCCTCATAATTTCAAACAAACGTTCACTGTTTAGAGGGCTTTCTAGTTTTTATGTCGGGATATGCGCGTCTTCTTTGCTTCACTTTTTCTCCACGCTCTCTTCTTCTTCGCCTTAAACCAAGGTCTTTTAACTTGCTGTTCAGTATTCCTGTATTGGTCTATTTTGCGATAGAAGGCGGGGTAACTAACCTCGTTTCCTTTCAGTGAATGCATAAGGTTGTTCAATGCAAGTCTGATCGTTTCATCCGGGTTGTCAGCCCAAGCCTTGGAATAGGCTAAGTAGGCTGCGTAGAAATTGAAGTCTGAGGAATCGTCGATTAAAATCTGTTCTGATTGTTCCTTCGTTTCGTCATCGTTCATTGTAATCTTTACAATGGATGTCTTCTGATTTAAGTATTCGTTTTCCCTGTCACACAGAAATCGTCGACATGTCCACTTCCCTCACCTCATTTGAGGAACCTATTGACTATACATTGAAGTCAAGTCATCAAGGTTACCACGCTCAAGGGGGCAGTTCAAGAGTATTCGCTTTGAGGGTTCATCCTTTTCTGCTGGATTGAAGTGAGGTGAAAAGTCGATGTGTGATCGAAGAGATGGCAGCGAGTTATCCCTGGTATAGATGACTCTGTTAAATGTGATAGCTATCGTGATTCCCGCTGTTGGCCTCGTAGCGAGGTGGGTATTCCTTTTTTTTCTAGTCGCTCATCCATAGCCTTTATTACGAGCCCAGTACCTTATGGGTTGAAGTCGTCTGTGGGGTACTGGCTTTTCCAGCAGATGATTGCCTACGTTAAAGGTGGAACTGGACGGGGGAGTTAAGAAGCGATCTTCGTGTTTTCGCGGGGGTTTTATGCCTTTTGACAGAAGTACCGAGAACAGGGATGTATGACGGTCAGAGTAGGGGTCGCCCTCGGGGTAATTACCGATTATTCAGAAGCCCCCTCAAATCAATCGTGTTAATCGCTAGGAAACATGATGTCGATCCGAATTTGCTGATAGATGCATTTGTTGAAGCATGGAAGCATAAAGTCTCTCACTGCGGAAGTTTAACAATCAGGTGTAGAGCGGTAAATCAGGACTCTGCTACCTTTCTCCTGACTAATAAGGAGAAGGTGATTTCCCAGTTCCCCATAAAACAGGAGGCTCTGAGAATCCCAGACTCCTTTAGAGACTACATCAAATACGTTCCAACACCTGCACCGAAGAAGAGTGAACCAAGACATAGGAAGATCGACGAGTTAAAATCAGGAATGAAAGGCGTCGGGGTCACGGCAAAAATCGTTAAGATTCCGCTGAGGAAACTGGTTGACACGCGGTGGGGTGGGCAATCCTATGTCTCGAATGTCAGTATCGCTGATGAGACGGGGTCAATACGGCTTAGCTTATGGAATAATCAAATAGACAGCGTTCATGTTGGTGATGTGGTTGAAATTGAAAACGGTTACGTCGCTAGCTTTGCAGGCGAGCCTCAACTACGTCTGGGGAGAAAAGGCACATTATCAACCGTCAATACTGAAGCACTATCATAGCACCCGCATGTCATAAACCTTTTACTTCCCCATTTAATCACAAGGAGCGCCCTCTTTTCTCTTTCCGCTAGTAAAGACCATCGCAATCTCCT
>DAOVBJ010000146.1 GCA_030670615.1 Candidatus Bathyarchaeota archaeon
CAGTGAGCTTCACAATTTTTTAGTCATGATGATTTGGTCCCGATACGTTCCATTCTTGAATAATCTATTGGGGATGCGTCCCGTTTCTTCAAAACCTATTCGCTCATATACGTGGATGGCTCTCGTGTTTGATGAAGATACGGTGAGTGTTAGGAGTTCAAGACCAATCGTCTTCGCATGAGAAATTAATGCGTTCAGTAGTTCGGTGCCAACACCAACATCTCGATAACCTCTCTTCACACCGACACCGATCTCGCCTACGTGACGTGAATACCCTGTCCCGATCTTCAATTCAGAGCTAGCTATTACTGTGCCGCCAACTTCAGCTACCAACCAAAAGACCTTACTTTTCTCCACGTCTGCTAATTTACGTCCCAACCAATCGGCCTCTTCGTCTCTCGTGACCTCTTGGTTCCTAAGGATCTCAGCTCCTTCTTCAACCAGAGAATTAATAAAGCCCAACAAATCATCTAAATCCTCCCATCTAGGCGGCCTAAAAAGGACGTCTCTTCCATTTTTAGCAATAAAATGATGTGTGGTTGTACCTGCGTTCATAAAGGAATCACGAACAGATGTTTTTCCATACCAAGTTAGCATAACTGCTAAAGGAAGTATTAACGATTGCTTGTATTTCAGTAAACACGATGGAAGTTATTTGCGTCGGATGTCTTCTCCCGCCAAGGCAAACTTGGCCAGCAATGCGCTGAATTGGACTTCATCGTTGGCGCCTTGAGAGATCCTGAAGTCCACCTCGCCGATGGCGTCTGCGAGAAGGGCCTTCCAACGCTCAGGTATCTTGAAGCGGAAAAGCTCAGTGTGTACGTACCGTATGATGTCAGAGGCGGAGAGCCCGTATTCGATGAGGACCTGTCTCAGTCTGTCCCTCGCTCCTACGAAGTCGCCTTTGAATGCGAGGGTAAGCATGTCCTGCACCTCCTTGGGGTGCACGCGGCCGATAACCGTGTAGATTGTGTCCTCACTCACCTCGCCACCAAACGAAGCCGCGGCCTGCAACGTGTTATAGGCCTTTCTGAGGTCGCCTCGACACGCCTCCAAGATGGCGTATGCGCCGTCCTCGGCTAAGGCTACTCCCTCCATTTGAGCGACGTGGAAGAGGCGGTCCCGAATGTCATCGTCGCTGAGGGGGGAAAACCGAAAGGGGGCGCAGCGGGACTGTATGGGCTCTATGATCCGGCTGGAGTAGTTACAGATCAGTATGAACCGGCAGGTCTCCGTATACCGTTCCATTGTCCGTCTCAACGCTTGCTGCGCGTCTGAGGTCATGTTGTCAGCCTCGTCCAACACCAGGATCTTAAAGGGGGTCTCGCCAAGGCTCCGCGTCCTCGCAAAGGTCTTCACACGTTCCCGAACGACGTTGATTCCCCGCTCGTCACTCGCGTTTAACTCGAAGAAGGAGTCCGCGAAGCGTGCGCCAAAGAGGTCATTGGCCAGACAGAGAGCCGTGGTCGTCTTACCCGTGCCTGCAGGCCCAGCGAAGAGGCAGTGGGGCATGGCCCGAGCTCTCACGAAACCCTTGATCCGGTTAACAATCTCCTTTTGATTTATGATGTCATCGAGGGTTCTCGGACGATACTTTTCCGCCCACAACCCCACTTCCTGTCGAACAGAGGCCATTCCGTCAACCTTCAAAAAACGCGTCGAATCCTGTCTTATGGTTGAACTGACCTTATTAAAAACCTTCTTTTCGGAAGTAAAAAACCTTCATGGATGAAGCCCGCAGGTCTTAATGGGCTATACGTCCATGTCCTATTCTTTCCAAGCCAAGTTAACCCCTTTCCGCCGTCCATTCACAAGTAACGCGTTCATAAACTCTCCACTGCGAAGAAGAGTTAACACGACTGAAAATTGGAGTGAGCCAGGGGTGTTAATCAAAGAAGCTGCGGCTAATCCGTCAAATTTTTCTTCAATTCCGTTATGCCAAGCATTTCTACGTCCAACGGGAAAATGGGTCGCCGAAGCTTTTTGTATTTAAAGGCGGATAATCGGGCGCTGTGAATTCCCGGAGTATCAACTTCAATGATCTTCTTTGCGATGGGCTCGTGGGAAGCCCTAAAGTGAACCGCTGACTTGACGACCATGATCTTTTTCCTCGTCGGCTCTATCCCCACGCTTCTATACAGCTCAAGGTCTGTGGGTTGGATACGTTTTTCGGTAACGATTATATCAATGCCTCCACAGGTGAAAACAACCGTCAGCCCCATATTACTCTCCAGGCCCGATGACATCGGTCCCAAGGGTAAAAACTTCCCGTCGGAAATTAATTTAATGGTTCCCGTAACGTTTATGGGAGGGCCATGCAATGTATCGGTTCTACCGCCAAGCTTGAGGGTTAAAGTCTTGCCCACTCCGGCCTTAACCAGCTTAGTCACAGCCTCGGGATCAGCCATCACCGCTAAAACTGCGTTCTCCACCTCCATCTCCAGCAGCGTCTGTAGGAGAACGGTGCCATCACATGGGGCTCCTCCTCCAGGATTGTCTGCGTGATCGGCTAGGACAACGGGGCCTCCTTGGGTCGCCGTGGCTTCTGCTACGGCTTCCTTTGGAGGAACAACGGTTGCGAGGAAGTCTCGCCTAATTTTCCACGCCAGCTCAGCTAGTTGATCAGCCTTTTCCTGTGCGACGTCTTGGCTATTATTCGTTGTCACAACCATCGTCATCCCAGTGAATTCTAGGTCTGCAAAGGGATATCCTCCGGAAACGGTTACGTTAACGATTTTTTCGTCTGTCTCCATCTCGTGGGCTAAGTTGATCAACGCATTCATGGGATAGTAGTTCGTCTTCTGCCTTTGAGGCGAAACAATCATGGGAGGCTTCTTCATCGCCATGGTGGGTTTCAAACGGCCCCTAAAAATTTCCGCCATTAACCTAGCTGCTTCAATTCCTCGATCGAATCGGTCAACGTGGGGATAGGTGTCATACCCTACGAGGACATCGGCCTCTCTAACCATCCTCTCCACAATATTAGCGTGAAGGTCCAGGGTGGAAATAATTGGTACCTCGCGGCCAACTACGCCCCTAACTGCCTCAAGGATCTCGCCTTCGGGGTCGTCAATGCTTTGAGTGACCATGGCTCCATGGAGGTGAAGTAGGACACCGTCCACTTTTTCAGCAGACTCTATTGGCTGAATCATTTTAGAGAGAAGATGGTTAAAGGCTTCATCCTTCACTAATCCACTTGGCGTTGCACTGGCCCAAACCGTTGGAATGAGTTCGAAGCCTTCCTCCTCAGCGATTTTTATGAAGGCAGATGCAATTGCATGCTTCCCCTTGAAGGCATTGACTATTTCTTGTCCAAGGTATAGGTTTTCTCTGAATTTGTCAAGACCTGTAAGAACGTTCGAGAACGTATTTGTTTCATGGCTTATGGAGCCAATTACAACATGCATAAAGCTCACCAATCAGGTAGAGGGGTCGAGAAGCTTTTAAGACTTGCCTAAAGCTCAGAGTCTAAGGGTTAAGAAGCAAAAGGATAGAATTCTAGTGTGTGGAGCGTCAATTGATTGAAGCCTTATCCGATTGAGTTTAAAACCACGTTAGTTTAAAACCACGTTATATCGTGCGAATGTGTGTGAAAGGGGTGAGGGTTTGAAGGAAGCGATTATAAGTGTTGAAT
>DAOVBJ010000153.1 GCA_030670615.1 Candidatus Bathyarchaeota archaeon
GAAAACTTGTTACTTGCCGATAACTCTATTCAAATAGGTTTAAGAGGCTCAATTTACTCTGCTGATCATTTAAATATACCAAAAAGATTAGGTTTCGAAATTGTGACAGCGGAAGAAATACAGGAAATTGGTATTAAAAAATTAATAGAAAAAGTTCGGAACCGAATAGGAGACTCAAAAGTCTTTCTAACTTTTGACATTGACTTTGTTGATCCAGCTTACGCTCCTGGAACAGGTACCCCCGAAGTTGGGGGCTTCACAAGCAGAGAAACACTGAGCATCATAAGAGGCTTGAAAGACTTAAATTATATAGGTTTTGATTTAGTTGAAGTTTTACCAGCTTATGATCCATCAGAAATTACCGCTCTTTTAGCAGCAAACATCGTTTATGAATTTATATCAATTATTTCCTACAATAAATACGTGCGTGAAACATTAGCTAGCTAGCTAATACCC
The DNA here is from genome assembly GCA_030670615.1 of Candidatus Bathyarchaeota archaeon. Classification (GTDB taxonomy): domain Archaea; phylum Thermoproteota; class Bathyarchaeia; order RBG-16-48-13; genus DAOVBJ01. The sequence goes on from DAOVBJ010000153.1 coordinate 457, forward strand.
CATAAACACAGAAACGACCTTTCGAAAGGGTTAACTGTTTTACACTCAATTTTTAGTAGCTTGCTAACTTCCCTCTTAAAGAATTATCATATCATGACTAAATTTATCGAGCCTCTCAAATCCCTTCTCTGTGATTAATATAGTGGAGGTGATTCCGCTAGCGACTGATCCGTGGCCAAACCCGCTGCAATCCTGCTTCTTAATGGCTCCTGGGCCAGGACCAGCATCTATAGCGAAGACCATGCCTGGGGCAGCCTTCATCATGTTGAATTCTTGAACTAGAGGAATTTCATGGCCTCCAGCTAAGCCAACACCATGTCCCAATCTTCTCGTTGACTTGAAGTTCGGTATAACCTCTCTCAAGCCTTCCCGTATAGAATTTTTAAATGCTACGTCAAGCTGGTGCATTGTGACGCCTGGACGGATTAGGCCCTCAATCTCGTCATAAGCCTTCATACATGCCTTCCAGATAATTTGTTCCCTTTCCGTAGCCTCGCCTACAAAGAATGTTCTAGAGGCCTCAGCGTAGTAGCCATCTATAGTTATATCTGGTTCAACGTCAAATACATCGCCCCTATGAACCCTTCGAGAAGCATCAGCCATTCGCGGGATTCTGCTTGAGTCGGCTCCAGCCTCGACGATGCACCTCGCGAGTTCGATCCGTATTTCGTTGAGGAATCTTCCTTCACCGATGACTTCAGTAGCTGTTTTAAAGAAACGATCACAGATCTGAGCTGACTTACGTATCTTAGCAATCTCTAGATCGTCCTTTATCATCCTTAATGGATCTAAGATCATCTTAGACACGTTCCTGATCGTTGCTTCTGGAGCTGCTTCTTTGAGGAGGAGGTAGTCTGTGTGCCTCATCTCCTCTTCGACGCCGATGATTCCTCTCTTCACCTTCAAGTCCTTTAGAGCCTGCTTTAACTGATTTTTCGCAGTGTCCTCATCACCGTCAGTGTATAGATAGAACTTCTTACCCAAAGTCTTACGGGGAGCACCCATGATAAAGCCCTCGTACATCGGAATCGTTACCCTGATCGGGTCGCTTTCAAGGGGAAGGATGTATGAGCCAAGCCTCGTTGGCCAACCACCCCAGCCTGTATAGCCGCTGAAGTACCTCTGATTCCTCCCAGGAACTAAGTATAAGCAGTCGACATCATACTTTTGCATCAGGGTCCTCACTCTACTGGCGCGCCCTTCATAATCAAATTCTTCGTTAAGGGACATTTCAAACAACAAAGGGTTCATCTATGCAGAACGATATATAAAACTTCTATAATGCAATATATGGAATGACATCTAAAAAGAGGATTCCCTGAAATATATCTACAAGCTAACTTGTTTTCTGTTGTCTTTTATTGAATGCATGCGTTTGACTATGGTTGGGAGTAAATGTTTTTCCGTAAAAGCTAGCTACCAGCATTAAGTGGAAGGGGGGAGCTGAAAACAACAGACAAATACTAACTAGCTTAGCAAGCTAGAAGATTATTACCAACGTATCCAAAGCCTTACCTGATAAGTGTACTTAGACTTCCCTTGAAGTCTCTTATTAATTAGTTGACTTGGCGTCCTCTGACAGCTTTTTCCGTAGGTACGCAACAACCCCTTCTCGCTACTTCTTCATAAATAGAGTCAAGAACGGGGTGGTAGGAGTAGGGTTCTCGAGGAGGCGAATATCCGAGGCAAGCGGCTATTGATCAATGACAGAGCCATCATAGCGGAGGCGTGTTGAAAGATTTCTCGGAACCATGGGGAATCTCTCGAGAGCATCCTCATCCAGTTCTACGCCGATCCCAGGCTTATCTGGGACGATGAGGTGACCTCTCTCAATCTTCAGAGGCTCCGTGACTAATTCGTTACCGCGCGGCGCCTCCTGTGACATGCTGTGGGGGTACTCTTGGAGGGCGAAGTTGGGGATGCAGGCAGCAAGCTGAATACACGCTGCTGTGCTTACTGGGCTCAAAGGATTATGCGGAACCACGCCTACATGTCGCGCCTCAGCTAAGGCCGCAATCTTTTTGGAGTGGCTTATCCCACCAGCAAGACAGACGTCTGGACGGATGTATTGCACCGCATTTCTTGACAGGAGTTCCTCAAATTCGTAGATGGTGTGAATCCTTTCTCCTGTTGCGATGGGGATGTTGATGTGGCTGGCTACGAAGGCCATCTGATCGATGCTGTCGGGTCGGATTGGGTCCTCGTAGAAGAAGGGATGTAACGGCTCTAAAGCCCTGCCGAGTACGATGGCCTCCGAAGGCGTGAGTTGACGGTGAATCTCAACGCAGATATCTACGTCTGTGCCCAATGCGTCTCGATACTTTTTTACACGTTCAACTGCGTCGGTGATCTTCTTTACATGAGGCATGTTGGGGGATTCTGGGATGAATGGCGAGATGTGGCCCACCGCGGTGAAGCCAAGCTCCTTGGCTCGAAGACAATTGGCGACGAGTTCTTCTGTCGTGCTACCAAAGACGTGGGCGTAGACTCTAGCTATGTCTCTGGTCTTTCCACCTAAAAGCTGATAAACAGGAACGTCGAAGTGTTTTCCCGCAATGTCCCAGAGAGCAATGTCAATCGCGCTTATTGCCCCCATTATGGCAGCACCCCGAAAATGACTCCACCGATACATGTACTGCCAATGATGTTCAATTCGAAGGGGGTCTTTCCCGATAAGGTATTTCTGATACTTTTCCACAGCCTTTGCAGAAGCCTCAAGGTAACCCCACGCCCCAGACTCGCCCAGACCCGTTATTCCCGCGTCTGTATGGACTTGGACATAGAGAAATCGATCAGCAAATATGGTTTTAACACCCGTTATTTTCATGGTCAAACGCCACCAAACCTCTTTTTTTTTATCCCTAAACTAATTGACCTTCAATCGAAGCGACGATTGAACAATTAGACATTACCCGAGTTTTAACATATAACTCTTTCTGGACAACATGTAAATGCCAATAACTCAATGTAAAAAGCTGATTTCGCTGAGGAACTATCTTCTATCTACGATGTTTTT